>JBBIQC010000017.1:2045-19572 GCA_037442585.1 Oscillatoriales cyanobacterium bin_317 | reverse complement strand
CCAACCCGGTCCTCCTCCCGCCCCCTTGCCATCCACTCCACCCGTACTTCCGACCCCGACTCCCACGCCGGAACCCACGCCGGAACAACCTGCGATTAAAATTCCAGTCTCGCGGATTGAGGTCACAGGTAGCACCATCTTGACTCAAAACGATTTGACCCCAATTCTGCAGCCAGTCGAAGGGCGAGAAGCAACTTTGGAAGAATTGCGGCAGGTGGCAGATGCGATTACTCAGCTTTATCTCGATCGCGGCTACATCACTTCCAGGGCCATTCTGGTAGATCAGACGATTAAGGATGGAGTGGTGCAAATCCGGGTAATTGAAGGGTCGCTGGAAGAGATCCAGGTACAGGGAAATCAGAACGTGAAACCAGCCTATGTTCGGAGCCGGATTGGTTTGGGTGCCCAACCCCCACTGAACCGGGATGCCCTGGAAGATCAACTCAGATTACTCAAGCTGGATCCCTTATTCACCAATGTAGAAGCCAGCCTACGACCCGGAACTCAACTCGGCAAAAGTATTCTCATTGTGCGGGTGACGGAAGCGAAGTCGCTGAGCGGTTTGATTACAGTCGATAATTATTCTCCTCCCAGTGTGGGTTCGGTGCGCCTGGGTGGAGCCTTGTCCTATCGCAACCTCACGGGCTATGGGGACGAATTGGCGGTTTCCATTTTCCATACCACAAACTCTGGAGCGGATAACCTGGATCTGTTTTATCGGATTCCTGTTAATCCTCTCAATGGCACCCTGCAATTCCGTTTTGCACCGAACTGGAATCGCATCACCCAGGCTCCCTTTGATGTGCTGGATATCCAGGGGCGATCGCAACTTTACCAGTTCAGTTTTCGCCAGCCACTCATCCGTAATCCACGGCAGGAATTTGCCCTGACTCTGGGATTTGCTGCTCAAAATGGACAAACATTCTTATTTAATGACATTCCCTTTCCCTTTGGGATTGGCCCTGAGCCAGATGGCAATAGCCGCACTCGCGTTCTCACCTTTGGGCAGGACTATGTGAAACGGGATCCGCAGGGTGCCTGGGCATTGCGATCGCAACTCAATTTTGGCCTGGGAATTCTCAATGCCACCCTTAACCCGGATCCGATTCCCGATGGCCGCTTCTTTAGCTGGTTAGCTCAGGTGCAGCGAGTGCAGCGATTGGGCAATGACAACTTATTGATCCTGCAGGGGGATCTACAACTCACGCCCGATACCCTGCTTCCCTCGCAACAGTTTGTAATCGGTGGGGGGCAGTCCATCCGGGGCTTCCGGCAAAATGTTCGATCGGGCGACAACGGCTTCCGCATCTCGGTGGAAGACCGGATCACCTTTCTGCGAGACGAAGCTGGATCCCCTGTGGCACAATTGGCTCCCTTTATCGACTTTGGCAAAGTCTGGAATACCTCTGACAACCCCAATCCCGAACCCAATCAGCGATTTTTGGCAGGGGCAGGATTAGGATTTCTGTGGCAACCCTATCCCGGCCTCAACATTCGCCTGGATTACGGCATTCCCTTCCTGCGCCTCCGCGATCGCGGCAATGATGTGCAGGATTACGGTTTCTACTTCAGTGTTGGCTATCAATTCTAGTAACGGTCTGTTTTGGTCTAGTCCAGTATCCGACCGAATGCCCCTATCGGCCTGAATGGGAAGCCCATTTTCTCGATCTGCATCGAGTTTATGACGACCTCGCACAAGGAGTTTGGTATCGTCGCATGAGCAATGTGGGTGCCTTCAGCTTAGGAGGCCAGGTCTATGTCGCTGGATTACCCTGGGCACGGCAGCAAGTTGAGCTCTTTTTTGATCCACAGGACTGTCATAATGAGGTTCAGCAACCCAGTACAATCAGGCTAGTAGACTTGGGAGATGACTCAGCGTGAAAGAAAAACTCCTGCAGTGGCTGAATCTGGCCTTGATGGCAGATTTATTTTTTGTGCTGTTGAGCTTTGTCTGGTTTGCCGCCGCCGTAATTGGCCGCAGTGCCGGATTTCCTCTAGGTCTGGACATCTGGTACAAGTTATGGGATCCCGTGATGCAACCCGCGATCGGCATTTTGATGGCAGGCGCGATCGCCAGTGGCGTGATTAGCTGGATCAACAAACGTCTTAAAAAAGTTGAGAGTTGAAAGGTAAGAGTTGAAACTGGACTTGGTTTAACTTTCTTCAGTTACAACTTCTTCCAACGCCTGCTTCACTGTTGGGTACTGGTATTGAAATCCAGTTTCCAAGGTGCGTTTGGGAATGACTTCTTGCCCTTCCAGAACGACGATCGCACCATCGCCCAGCAATGCTTCGATCGCAAAGGCAGGCACGGGAAGCCAGGAAGGACGATGCATCACCTCGCCCAGAGTGTGACAGAATTCGGCCATGCGAACAGGATTGGGGGCAGTCGCGTTATAAATACCTGCCATACTGGGTTGAGTCAGGGCATGCAGAATCAGGCAGACCAGATCATCGCGGTGAATCCAGGAAAACCATTGCTTGCCGGAACCGATCGGGCCACCTGCAAATAGTTTGAACGGCGGCAGCATTCTGGCGATCGCGCCTCCCATCCCCAGCACAATTCCCAGGCGCAGGATGACCAGCCGCACTCCGGCCTCTTTCACTTTCTGGGCTTCACTTTCCCACACCTTACAAACCTCTGCTAAGAAGTCGTTACCCGGATTGCTGCTCTCATCAAAGGTAACTGTTTCACTGGTACCGTAATAGCCGATCGCTGAGGCATTCACCAGTACCTGGGGTTTGGGATTCGCCTGGGCGATCGCCTCGACAATTCGTTGGGTTCCCAGTTTGCGGCTCTCCAGAATGGCCTGTTTATGAACGGCTGTCCACCGCTCTGAGATCGGTTCTCCCGCCAGATTAACGACACCATCGCAGCCTGCGATCGCCTGTTGCCACTCTCCTGCAACGGTTGGGGTATAGGCGACGATTTCAACGGCTGGAAATGCTGTTTTGGGAAACACCTTTGCAGCCCGGTCTGGATTTCTGGTGAAGACAACCACTTGATGGCCTTCAGCCTGCAAGCGTTCCACCAACCGATGTCCTACAAACCCTGTTGCCCCTGTTACTGCGACCTTCATCTAACAATTCCCCTTTGTGAAAAGCTTTAAGCGTTAAGTTTTGAGTTTTGAGCTAGTACTTAAGACTGAGAACTCAAAACTTAAAACTTACTTTCCTGTTTCTCCGTATTCCATGCCATTGGCGGCTGCATATGGCTTAGTATACAAAAGTCCTGTCCTAGGAGAAAGCTATTCTCCGTTGGATGAACGGTCTTACCCAGAAGTTCATTGTTCTCACCTGCTGAACCAATTAGAGTGATGGAAGGAGATGGGTTACGCTACGCCAACACATCCTACAACGCAAATAAGCACGCACAGGTCAGGTATGAAGGAACCAAAGATCGATCGCCAGCGAGAACATCAAGCTAATGAACGCACCTTTTTAGCCTGGATGCGGACTTCGATTGCTCTGATTGGGTTTGGATTTGCGATCGCCCGCTTCAGTTTGTTTTTGCGTCAGTTGCAAGTTGCGCTCCATACATCCACTGTTTCACCTCCTGCCAGATTTAGCTCAGAAGATTTGGGAGTGGCGCTGGTAGTTGTTGGCATTGTCACGATCTCACTCGCAGCATGGCGTTATAATCAGGTCTTTTGGCAAATTGAGCGAGGAGATTACCGTCCTCGGCGGTGGTATGTGTGGATTACAACGACGATCGTCATGGCATTAGGCATTCTCAGCATCCCGCTTGTGTTGCTGAGAAATAAGGAGATCCCGCCTGCTAATCCGGATCTGCAGCCACCTGCTAATAGGGTTCAGTACTAGGGCCTAGCATTCGATCCAGATTGCTATAAATTCACTGCAATCATCTGTCGAATGCTGTGCCCCTACAGTTTGGATCTGTTCTATTTATGTTTATCAGCGGGTGACTCTTTCTATCACCTTAATTTCTAAGTTTTCACAGGCAAACCTATTTGTTAACACGGTAGAAATGAATGTTCCCGTATATATTTCCAGTTGAACTTTGGGTGGACTGGCAAATAACAACTGTTGAGTCGGGAAAATAACTTGTTCAAAGTGGCAGTTATGGTTGCGATCGACAATGCGGAGAATTTGAATTTGTTTTGCTTGATTCTTATAAAGACAGAAAATAGAACCCGTCTCTTCAAAGTCTGAATTGGTTGCTACAGTTTTTCTAACATTTATCAGCATTTTAATCGGGTTAACCAGGATTGACCAGGCTAACCGGAGTCTGTCCATTGGATTGGGTTTGAGAAACGGATATATATTGGCCATTGTTGGTGACGGCTGGAATGAATGAACTGAGCTTAAGGTACCCATTACCTTAGTCATTCCATGTATCACTTTTTTATTCAATCCTCAAGGGATAGAATCTTAAATTTGTCCTCATGGCCCTGATTTAGGGGAGTGGATAGCGAATGGGCATCGGATTGGCCTAGAAATTCTGTTTAATCTGCGTAATTTTGCTTAAAGTTTCCATGCCCGTTCTACTTTTCTGCTGGTAAGCGAATCGTAAAAACACTCCCCTCACCTGGTTGCGATCGCACGTTAATTGTCCCCTGATGGGATTCCACAATTCGGCGAGAGAGATACAGCCCTAGGCCGCTTCCAGAACGCTTGTGTTCACCAGAATGGAACCGTTCAAATAGGGTTGCCTGCTCTTCAGCGGGAATGCCTACTCCAGTATCTTGTACAGCGATCGTAACATAAGACTTTTGATCAGGTTGGGTTGGTTTGTTACCCACAGGCGCACCAACCACATGAATGGTGATCGCTCCCTGCTCAGTGAATTTAATGGCATTGCCAACCAGATTCGTGAGGACGCGATGCAGTTCTAAGCGATCGCCCATCACCACTGTGGTCAATTGCCCCTCTGTGGCCGCTTGCGAACCCTGCTCAACTGCCACAGTTAGCTTGAGTCCCCGTTCTTCCGCCAGGGGTTTCAGTTCTTGCATAACTTCCTGGGCTAATTCCTGAACATCAACCGGGTTAAACGTTAAGGTTTTGCATCCTGCCTCATGGCGATACACCTCCAGTAAAGTGTTCACCATTTGCAATAGCTTATGGTTGCTGCGAGCCATGCTATCAACGGCTTCATGCATCTCTTGGGGCAGGGCACCAAAGGCTTCCTGTTGGAACAGCAACAGCATTCGGTCGGCGGCAACCAGAGGCGTTCGCAAATCGTGGGTCAACCGGGAAACAAAGTCTTCGCGCTGGCGCACCATTTGTTCTCGTTCATCAATACTGTGCTTTAAGCGTAAGAGCGATCGTACCCGGGCCAGCAGTTCATCAATATCAACGGGTTTGCGAATAAAATCATCTGCCCCGATATCCAGCCCTTTTACAACACTGGAATGTTCGTGGGCAGTAATCAGCAGAATAGGAATATAAGGAAGCTTAGGGTTCTGGCGAATCCGTTCAGTCACTTCATACCCATCCATTTCTGGCATCATCACATCCAGCAGAATCAAATCAGGTAGAAGCTTGTCTACCAGGGCTAGAGCGGTCTTACCATCCTCAGCCAGATTGATTTGATACCCATCGTCTTCTAGAGTGGCTTGAATCAAAAATAAATTATCTGGTGAATCATCTACTACCAGAATGCGATCGGCTCTAGAAGTCTGATCAAGGGACATAAAATACTCGTTCTGATACCCAATTCTTTCAGTATAGAGCGAGTTTACCCTGTCTACCCCATCTTTCTTGTTACTTCTTCATCTGATAGTCGGGATCTATCCAGCATTGAGGCAGGCTTTCATCGGAAGGAAACAACAATTCGTCCTTAGAATATTCCTCTGGATCCTGCTCTTCCTGACCTGCCTGATCTCGTCCTCTAACGGTTGACTTTGACGGATGAATTAACTTACGAGCCTCCTTTTCTTTCTTGCGGTGCAGAGTTCTCACCAAAGGGAGATGCAAAGCCTTGCCATGCCAAGGATTCTTAAACTACACAGTGTTTTTTGCAGTTATGCAATTTGGCTACATTAACCTGGCAGCTTGCAGACAACTGATTTGGTCGCAGGAGAAACTATGCTTCACATTACGGTAAACCCGATTCCCCCTTTAATCGACTCACTTTGGCTGGCACAAGCGCCAGTAGTTTTGCAACCAGTTTCCCCAGAATCAGCATCGGTGCTGTTTACGGGGCCGCGCTTCTTCATTGCCCTGATTTCTGGTATTTTGCTGGCCTTTGCCATGCAGCTACTCCTGACCAACTTTTCAGTGGCTGCCGGAATCTCCTATCTGGGACGTTCCTCCGATTCCTCCTCTGATGATCATTCCAACAGTGAAGGAATGAGTATCCGTAAGATTGGTCTTGGTGTGGGTCTGTGGACGCTGATCACAGTCACGCTAGCGCTATTTTTTGCCTGCTACTTGGCTGTCAAATTAAGTTTATTAACTGATTCTGGCTTGGGTGCCATTATTGGTCTGGTAATCTGGGCTGCTTATTTCTGTCTCTTAGTCTGGGTCAGTTCCAGCACGGTTGGCTCATTGATTGGCTCTGTTGTCAATACAGCAACCTCTGGATTCCAGGCTGTATTAGGAGCCGCCACAGCCGCGATCGGTGGGCAGGCCGCAAAACGGCAGGTCGTTTCCACAGCAGAAGCCGTTGCGGCTGTAGTTCGGAATGAATTGGGATCTGCCATTGATCCAACCAGCATTCGCGAATCTATTGAAGACTACGTACAACGGCTCAAGTTGCCGGGACTGGATCTGGGCCGATTGCGGAGTGATTTTGAGGCACTGTTGAACGATCCAGAAATTGCTGAGTTAGCCGATGATGGCCGCCTTGCTCAGATCGATCGCGATACATTCGTGGATCTGGTCAGCAAACGCACCGATTTCACCAAGGACGAAGTCAACCGGATTGCCGACCTGTTAGAAGGCGTATGGCGGCAGACATTGGGCAAACGATCTTCTCGTCGTGACTCTACAGCCGAGTTGATCGAGTATCTGCAATCGACTCAACCGGGACAACTGCAGATCCGGGAACTGAATGCCAAGATCGATCGCCTGTTAGCCGAGCGATCGCAGCAGAGAACCAGTGGCGATCAACGGCAACCCCCTGGGTTATTACAGCAATCCATGCAAATCGGTATGAATACACTGCTGGGCTTGATTGCAGGCCGCACCGATTTGTCTGATATCGACCTGGAAAAGATCCTCGATCGGTTAAAGGGTGGCTCCGATCAGGTGGCTGGACAGGCTAATAAAGTGATGGCTCAGTTGAAGGGTGAAACGCCTCAAGAACAAGCCTACAGTCCCATTCGGTATGATGTGGAACAGTATTTGCTGAATCAAGCGTCCTGGCAGATGAGTCCGGCGATCGTCGAGCGGGAATTTCGCGAAGTGCTGTATGATCCCGCTGCTGACCCCGATTCCGTCGTGCAACAGTTGTCTCACCTGAAGCGGTCTTACTTTGTGGATGTGCTGTCGTCTCGCGGTGTATTCACTCAAAGCAAGATTCAGCAAATTGCTGACCAATTAGAGGCGATTCGCAAGGATGTGCTGGCTGGTGCTCAAGCCGCGAAGGAACTGGAAATTGCCGCCGATCTACAACAGCGGATTAAAATCTATCTCACGCTCACACCCCCATCCCAACTGCACTCTAGCGACACTCTGCCTGCATTTCAGGCATTGCTATCAGATGAAGATGCCGACTATGACACGCTTAACCAGCGTCTGTCTGTGTACGATCGCTTTGTCCTGAAAAATCTGTTATTGCAACGAACTGATGGGGTACCGGAGGACGTGGAAAGCATTCTGGATGCCCTGGACAGAACTCGCGATCGGGTCTTGTTCGATGCCAGGTCGTTGAATGAGCAGATGAGCCAGCGAGCCTCAGATGTTCAGCAACGGCTAGAAAACTATCTGCGAAATACGGGGAAATCCGAATTGAATCCAGAAGGCATCAAGCGCAACTTAAAACTGTTGTTCAATGATCCTCAATTAGGCATCAGTGCTCTGCGGCATCGGTTTTCCCAATTTGATCGCGAAACTGCCGTGCAACTACTATGTCAGCGGCAGGACATCAGTGAAGCTGAAGCGAATCAGATTGTCGATCAGGTGGAATCGAACTGGAATACCGTGATCAGTTCGCCTCAGATACTGGCAGGAGCGGTTCAGGATACCTATGATCAAACGTTGACCAAGATTACCGATTATCTGCGTAGCACCAATCTGGAAGAACTCAATCCAGAGGGTATTCAACGGGATTTGAGAACCCTGCTCGAAGAGCCGCAGGAAGGTGCGATCGCATGGCGACGGCGCTTGTCCAGGATCGATCGCGAAACCCTGGTGAAACTGCTCAGTCAGCGTCCTGATCTAAGTGAGGAACAGGTGAACCAAACGATTGATCAGGTTCTGGGAGCAATTCGGCAAATTATTCGGGCACCTCGTCGGCTAGCGCTGCGAACTCAGCAACAGGTGATGGATTTCGAGGCCAGCCTGGAAGACTATCTCCGCCATACGGATAAGGAAGAACTCAATCCCGACGGCATCAAACGAGATCTCGGTTTGCTGGTGCAATCTCCCAAACTGGGTCTACAGAATCTCAGCGATCGTCTGGCCCATGTGGATCGCTCCACTTTGACTGCTTTACTCTCCCAGCGCAAAGACATGACACCAGAAGAGGCCGAACGAATTGTCTCCCAAATCGAGTCGGTACGTGATCAATTGGTGAATCAAATGCGCCAGATCCAGTACCGAATTCAGGAACTGATCGATCGCCTGTTTGCCCGCATCCGCAATTATCTAAATTCCCTGGATCGGCCCGAACTCAACTACGACACCATTAAGCATGATGTGCGTCTACTGTTTGACGATCCGCAAGCCGGATTTGATGCGATCCGTGAGCGGTTAGGTCAGTTCGATCGAGGTACCCTGGTCGCCATCCTCAGTTCTCGCAAGGACATTTCTGAAGAACAGGCTAACCACATCATCGATCAAATCGAATCGGCTCGCCATAGCGTGCTGCAACGGGCCGAACGCATTCAATTGGAAGCCCAACGGCGGGTTGAAGAGATTAAACACCAAGCTCAACGCCAAATGGAAGAAACCCGCAAAGCCGCTGCCACCGCTGCCTGGTGGCTCTTCGTGACAGCCCTGATTTCTGCTGCCGCTGCTGCTGGAGCTGGGGCGCTGGGAGCGGGTTAAGTTCCTGAGTGGATGTATCTTTCTCACTGATGCTGGAATTGGTAGCTGTATATGAATCCCCTGCTTCTGAATTAGAGGAAGGGGATTTCCAAGGAAAAGGGATAGTCAATGGTGTTTAACCTGCCTTGATTATTTCAAGATGGAGGTCTGAGATTATCTCAGCCAACTACCTTACTTCAAAAAGTCCGGCAAATTAATTCCCCGGTCTTTGAGCATCTGACGCACCTGGTTAATTTGTCCCAACGCTCCTTCCACAGGCTTCTGGAACTTGCTGACCGTGTTGTAAGTTCTGATCGCCCGTTTCACATCCAGGTGAATTTCATCAGCTGGGTAATTCTGAATGACTTCTAAGAGCGTGAACTGGTTGTCCTTAGAGGCAGAGGTCAATACCGCTCCCCTCAGCGCTTCTTTGTTGTCCTGAATTTTATTGTCAGGGGTTTGAATAATATGGCCCAGTTCATCCAGCAGTAAGTTAGCCGCTGGATTCTTCAGGGCCACATTGAGAGTGCTGCGATCGATACCCACAGGCTGATTCAGAATTTGTCGAATTGACTCCGCATCGCTATTCGTCATTTCCAGGTATTTCTGCAGCACTCTGGATTGCTCGCCCGTCTTGGCAAAGTTGGTCAATTCTGCAACCGCTAACCGACGACGAAAAATCCCATACCGAAATACCACTTCATTCGCTGCTCGCCCTGGAGGAGCCAGCAGCAAAAAACTGGTGATTGTTGCGATCGCGGCAGTCACAACCCCCCGAGAGCGACGTAACCCAATTCTTGAAATCTGCATTAGCCTAACCCCCAGCACAGTTTTCAGTTCTTCCGACCCCGATCAAGCATCAAGAGTTTCCCAACCTAACCCCTCTTCAGCCATTCTAATGGCGTTTCAACAGGCAGGTGTAATGAACTTACAGGTCAGGGGTGCCATTGTCATTGATCCTTTGTCCTTTTGAGCCACGAGCCAATTGACGGTAGTTGCCTGAGATAATCTCAGACCTCCATCCAATTGACTAACAAGGGACGAAGGCCAAAGGCCAAAGGACAGCTTAAAACTCAAAACTGATCTAGCAAAGGCGGTGTATCCTGAACTAGGGATGTAACCGTTCCCTTAACAGTTAGCCCTTGAGAACTCATTGAGAACTATCCGTGCTTGACCTGAAGTTAATCCGAGAAAATCCAGACCTGGTGCAAGAAAAGCTGAACCGCCGTGGCCCAGGCTATGACATTCAGCCGATCGTGGAACTGGATCGGCAACAAAAAGAGTTGGAAAAGACCCGATCGCAACTCCAGGCCCACAGCAACGAGATCGGTAAACTGGTCGGCCAGAAGATGAAGTCGGGCAGCAAGCCGGATGATCCAGAAGTGGTGGCCCTGAAAAATCAGGGAAACGATCTGAAAGCCACCCTGAGCGAACTGGAACCCCAGGAAAAAGACCTGAAAGCCCAGATTGAAGCCTTATTGCTGAACCTGCCCAACTTGCCCAGCGATTCCACCCCGATCGGCAAGGATGAAACGGAAAATGTTGAAGTGCGTCGCTGGGGAGATGAGTACAAGCCCACCGGTGACAAGTTCCTGCCTCATTGGGAAATTGGTGAAAAGTTAGCCATTCTGAACACCGAACGAGCCACCAAAATTGCTCAAAGCCGTTTTGTTGCCTTAATTGGAGCCGGAGCCGCTTTAGAACGAGCCTTAATCCAATTCATGCTCGATCGCCAAACCGCCGCAGGCTATGTCGAAGTCTTGCCTCCCTTCCTGATTAACAGCACCTCTCTCACCGCCACCGGTCAGCTTCCCAAATTTGCCGAGGAAAGCTTTAAGTGCAGTGACGATGATCTCTGGTTGGCACCTACGGCAGAAGTTCCTGTCACTAATTTTTACCGGGATGAAATTCTTTCCTCGGAAGAGTTACCCATCTACCACTGCGCCTATACGCCCTGTTTTCGTCGGGAAGCCGGCAGCTATGGCAAAGATACCCGTGGTCTGATCCGGTTGCACCAATTTAATAAAGTGGAGCTGGTGAAGCTGGTTCATCCTGATACCTCTGAACAGGAACATGAAGCCCTGGTACAAGATGCTGAAGCCATTCTCCAGGCCCTGGAACTGCCTTACCGGGTGATTGAACTATGTACCGGAGATCTGGGCTTTGGGGCGGCGAAATGTTACGACCTGGAAGTGTGGCTACCCGCAGCAGGAACCTATCGGGAAATTTCCAGTTGTTCCAACTTCCGCGACTTCCAGGCCCGACGCGGCAATATTCGCTTTAAGGAGCCTGGCCAAAAAGGAACCCAACTCGTTCACACGCTGAATGGTTCTGGATTAGCGGTAGGCCGAACCATGGCTGCTGTTCTGGAGAATTACCAGCAACCCGATGGCAGTGTGCGAATTCCAGAAGCCCTGCAATCCTATTTGGGGCGCGATATTTTGTAGAAAGCCTTGCCACTCTCCCGGCTGCTTTTTCAGATTCGCTAGTAGAATAGCGAACAAATTTTGCATTAAATTGCTTGCCGAACTTTAGTTTCCTGTGTAAGATTGACCCCTCAGAACGGGATGAGTAGTCATGCGTTCGATCGAAACAGTAGCGAGTTGGGACATGAGAGGATTTTGAGTATGCAGGTGTGGCAGGCAAATCAAATCGGCTTCCTGGGAGTCCTCCTCGGAAGTTCCCTGTTGTTAGTCCCAATGACTGATTTCGCGATCGCAGCCTCCCCTGCACCCATCGCTCAGAATGCTCCCCAATCTGCAGAAGCGATCGTGAATCAGGGACTGCAATACATTCAGCAAGGCAAGCTGAATGAAGCGATCGCCGCCTTTCAACGAGCCGCCCAGATGGATCCCAAAATGGCCGCTGCTCACTATAATCTGGGACTCGCTCTGCGGCAACAGGGACAGTTACAGCCTGCCGCTACGGCTTTCTATCAGGCCACTCAAGCCGATCCTAAGTTTGGTCTGGCCTATGCCAACCTGGGAGCAGCCCTGTTAGAAGGAGGAAATGTAGCCCAGGCCAGAGATTATCTGAAACGGGCGATCGAACTGGATCCCCGCATGGGACTGGCACACTACAACCTGGGACTGGCACTGGAACAGCAACGCGCTTATGACCAGGCTGCCGTCACGTTCAAAAAAGCCATGGAACTCACCCCTAATGCGCCAGAGCCTCCCTTTCACTTAGGACTGGTACAGTTGCAGCAAGGGAAAGAGCAAGACGCTTTAGCCTCTTTTCAACAGGCCATTCGGATCAATCCCCGCTATGCAGAAGCCTATTACAACATCGGCACAATCCTGTTCCGGCAGAACAAACTTGATGAGGCATTGAATGCCTTCCGGCGATCGGCAGAATCCAACTCAAACTATGCCAATGCCTACTATGGAGCAGGTCTGGTGTTTATTAAGCAAGGCAAGTTACAGGATGCTCAGACTGTGTTGCGCTATGCCAAGGACTTATATACCAGACAGGGCAACACGCTATGGGCAACGAAGGCTGAGCAAAATTTGCAAAAAGTGATGACAGGAACCCGATGAATGCTCCTACTCAGCACTCAGCACTCAGCCCTGTTAAAACCCACCCTTGTATGCCATGCAATATTTTCATGGAACGCTAGAAGCGGCAAGGCAAGGGTTACGAGCAATGGCGTTGCTGTGGAATTTCCATCCCTACAGTCGCAAAGTTCAGGCGCTAGAGCCGCACTCGATGTCTCCCTTTGAGGACCTCAATGGCTTCCGTTATCACGATAACTGGTTACGCAACTTCCTGATTGCTTCTTCCTTGAATGGCCGTGGAACGGCGAAACCGAAAAAACACAAACTTGATTAGAACCAGGAACGAACTAAGGAGGAGCGATGAACAACTCAAGCGCATCGATGAACCCGGATGGGGGAGATAGTGCTTGGCGTGCTGACATTCAGCCAGCCTTAGACAACCTGATGGCGCGAATCTTAGAGCGCGACAATGTGAAACGAGCCTGGGAACGAGTGAAATCGAACCAAGGTGCACCCGGCAGTGACGGGATGCGCTTGGAAGATTTTCCTGCCTATGCGCGCGAGCATTGGAGTGAGATTCGCCAATCCCTAATGGATGGCAGTTACCAACCGCGCCCCGTGCGACGGGTGGTGATTCCCAAGCCTCACGGCAAGGGAGAACGGAAGCTGGGTGTACCCTGCGTCATTGACCGGGTGATCCAGCAAGCCATTGTGCAAGTGCTCACGCCCAATTTTGACCCGGAATTTTCTGAGTCAAGTTATGGGAGCCGACCGAAATGCTGTGCTCACGGAGCCATCCGGCAGGTGAAGACCTTACCATAGAGCCTACGGAATGGGGGACACCGCAAGGATCACCCCTATCGCCGTTATTGTCCAATATCTTGTTGGATGACCTCGACAAGGAGCTAGAAGCGAGGGGACATCGGTTTGCCCGCTACCTGGATGACCTGGTGATTCTGGTCAAAAGTAGACGGGCAGGGTGGCGGGTGATGGCTAAAACCAACCGCTACCTGACCCAAAAGCTCAAACTCAAGGTCAATCGCGAGAAAAGCCGAGTGGTCAAGGTCGAAGACCTGGAATACCTGGGGTTCACCTGCCGGGGAATTCGGATGTTCATCTCCCACCAAGCCATGCAAGACTTCAAGCACCGACTGAGAGGGTTAACCTCATGCAGTTGGGGCGTCTCAATGGCAGAGCGAATCGAGCGATTCAACCGCTACTTGCGGGGTTGGATGAACTACTTCGGCATTTCCCAACATTACAGTCCCATTGAGGAGTTAGACAGTTGGTTGAGGCGGCGGATTCGGATGTGTTACTGGAAGCAGTGGCGTAGACCCAGAACCCGCATCAGCAACTTGCTCAAACTGGGGATAACAAAGCGTCAGGCGATTTTGACGGGCATTAGTCGGAAAGGCTATTGGCGCTTGTCAAAGACGTTAGCAACGCATACGGGAATGACGAACCAGTGCTAGAACAACAGGGATTGCTATCGATTAAACAACTTTGGATGAAAGTTCAAGGATATGTTTAAGTCATCAGCCTTGTTTGCGCGTCGTCATGAACCGCCTGTTGCGGAACCGCATGGCAGGTGGTGTGGGAGGGAAGGGTTAAACGCCCTTCTCGACCCGATTAGTCTGCGGTTTACTCAACCCAGGTTTCTACAACTGTCGCCAGTTCTCAGTCTGTAAGCTGGGGACTCGATCAAATTCTCGCTGATTCGCAGTGACCATGAGCAGCTTGTGTTGCAAAGCAGTTGAAGCAATCAACACATCGTAAGCACCGATCGGCTGCCCTTTGGGTTTGAGAATAGCACGAATTTGAGCCGCTTGTTCGGCTTCTGCATTGCCAAAAGAAAGGACTGTGACAGAAGCAAGAAAACTGGAGATCGCGGGTTCGACCTTCTGGGCGCGTTGAGGGTTGACGAGCAAGCCATAACGCAATTCCATCACCGTAATGACTGAAACCGCAATATCAGTAGGTGGTGTTTGCTTGAGTCGGGCTTGCGTACCAGGTTCACCTTTGATGAAATCACTAATGACGCAGGTATCAAGAAGGTATCGCATCAGAATAGCTCCATCTCTTGCGGTGGAAGGAGTTCATCCCGGTAGGACTCGAAGGCAGGAAAATCAGGAATTCCTTGATAAGATAAAACGGCATCTGACCATTGGGAAACTGGGGCAGAGACAGGTTGAGTGAGTTGGCGTAAAGCTTGAATAATTAGGGTTTGAAGTGGAACATTGGATTGAGCTGCTTGACGGAGCAGGTCTTGTTCAAGATCTTGAGGTAGGTCGATCGTAATTTGCATGATCTAGGCTCCTTGGTCAGGGGTCTCGCTGAGTTTGTCGATGTAGGTGATGATCGCTTTGGCAATTAGGCTTTTTTCCCAGTAAGTTTTGGTGACTTCGACGATCGTGGCTTTGGCCGCTTGGGCATGGCGTTCGGGGTTGAGGAGTTGGCGTTTGAAGGTGCGCATTTGGGCACGGATATTTTTCCAGAGGATGGGGTTATTGTTCTGGAGATTGGCAATAGCTTTGTCACGGGCAACTTCGGCTTCGGCTTCGGTTAGGAGGTTGGGGTTTTGGGTTTCGAGATTAGTAATGAAGTTTTTGAGTTCAGTGTTTTGTTGGAGGAGGTTTTGGATGGTTTGGAGGAGGCTAGGATCGGTGGCGTAGTTATTTTGGGTTTCGATTTGAGTTAGGTTTTGTGTTCCCTGATTGGGCGTAAAGTTATTGATGCCACCAGAGATACTACCGATTTGAATACTGGGTTGTTCTGACATTTTTTGTTCTATTACATTAAGTTGGTTGAACAAGTCTGAGGTTGAAGGTTCTCGGATAATTACAAGCTGAAGAATTTCTTCTGGTTTAGGTGGCCTCCAAGTATTGCGGCGTGCTAGACCCTCGGCTTCCAATAGCCTCGGCTGTAGTTGTTCTTTTTGTTCTGGGAGTTCGCAAATAATCTTCCGTAGCGCATCGCAAACTTCTGGATTACCTCGCGCTTGCAGGCGTTGAGGGATGTAATTTTTCCACAGCCTGACATCATCAAATTCTCTTAGTATTTGAGCTTCTATACCTCTGAGTTCCTGCGTTTCAGGCTCATGTTGCTTAATCTCTGGATATTGCTGAGCAAGAAAAATATACAGATCCGCTAGATAATCCTCTTTAATCTTTTGTTCAATTTGACCTTGACGAGCAGCTTGAAATGCAATGGACTCTAGCACTTCCCGTCCAAATTCATGATCTTCTTGCACGGCAAGCCAAAAAACTGACCAACTAGAATTATCAGGATAGTTTGCAAGCAGACGAGCAGCAACGATCGCTTTATTCCTTGATTCTCCAAACTCAGGTACTTTTTCGGGAAGGAAAGACTTGGCAATTTCTTTGGCTTTGTCAATGTCATGATTGAACAGATCTGTTAGCAAAATCTCCAACATACCAGCATTTAAGTTGTCATCTGAAACTCTGCCAATAATCAAACTGGCTAAATACTGATCTAACAACTCATTAGTTAATCGACAAACATCATCAGAGTAAAAGGTATGAGGTTGATAGTTGTTGTGAACCATTAAACTGACAAGTGCTTTAATCAACTCATCTGGAGCATTTTGATAGGCAGTTCTCACTATCTCTCGACATACGTTATCCCTTTTACTCTCTGCATTTTCATGAGGGAAATTTATGGATTGCAAGATAACGGGTATCCACTTTATCCAAGTATCAGTAGAAATCGATGAGATAAAGTCTGGCTCTTGCTTTGCTAAAAGGTATAGTGCTTGATATCCTGCCAATGGAGGATGAGAGAACTGATTTGTACCCAGCCATTTTTCAGTTTCTGGATCTCCAGCGTCTAGATATTTTTTCGCAGCTTCGACAATTCTTGCCTTAGTATTTGCTTCTGCTTCTTTCCATCCAGGTAGGCTCGTTATATCTGATTCAAAGATATGGTCGTGGATATATTCTTCGCTGGTTGGCATCAGTGTCATTTCAACAACTATCTGCCACCACAGTTGAGGTTGCCCTGCTTCAACTTTTTCTAAAGCAGTAAGCACTCTTTGCTTGGGTAGCAGATCAAGTGTGGGTTGTGGATCAGACGGTTTCAACGGGTTTTGATACTTTAGATAGCTAGCTTGAGCTTGCTTTGCCTTTTCAGAACCTAGCTCAATCTCAATCTCAAATTCTGATCGCATTGCTGGACTGATATTGCGTGCTTCTAAAATCGCATCAATATGCTTTGTATTTTTCCAGCACAAGTTATGCCAACTTAGGGCTTGGCGCAGAAGGTTGACCCAAACATCAACTATTCTGGATGACTTTGCTGATGTGATCCGTTCGATTACCCACAATACATCTTCAGAGCAAACAATGTCTGTGAGCCATAAGAAATCACTTTCTGATTCTGAAATTAGTAAGGTTATTGTTTCTATCAGTTGCCGACGTTTTCCATCAGAATTCCTTAGCGAAGATTCCATGTCAGCATCACGAGTACGTTCAAAACTTTCACGAGTATACTCTCGATGGGGTCGATCGCCCAGAATTCCATCATGCTGTTTTAGTCTAAGAATAGCTACGTTAGCAAACGCCTCAAGCACACCAGGTTCATCCAGGTTTTGCCAAGCCTTCAGCATAACTGAATCAGCCAGTTCTCTAAACGGATAATGTAAATCGTATCTTTGAGGTAATTGCTCAAGCCATTTAAGTGCAACTGGTAAGTCAGACAAGCGAAGACGTTCTACGAATTCTGTCGCCATGAAATTTTGATATACTCCACCAATAATCGGAAATGCGCCCTTCTGTTTGGGTTGCGAGAGATGCTCCAGCAGTTCTTCCACAGTGATGTGTTGTGACCAAACAGCCCGAAGAGCATAGCCTTTGAGATCA
>JBBIQC010000017.1:0-2035 GCA_037442585.1 Oscillatoriales cyanobacterium bin_317 | reverse complement strand
TAGGATCGTCTCCGGCTTCACCCACTGCAAAAGGCTTGAGTCTTGCCTTCGTTTCCTCATCACCCATAGCGCAGACAGTATGAGCTGCATGTGTCCGAACTATATACAGTTGGGTTGGATCAAGTGCAATATCAGCCAGACTATCTTGTACTGCTTTCACGTTACAGTCTTGAGCGATGTCGATCGCAACCAACCTTGCCCATTGATTCTTAGAAGAATCGCAAATATAGGATTTGAGTAGCGCTGCTAATCCTGGATAATTCAGATTGTTGTACCGCCGCCAGTTATATTTAAGCCTCTCCTCATGGTGTAACTTGAGTAATGATTCGGCTAATTGTGCTTTATTTTCGTCATCGATCGTCGATATATCACTTTGGAACAGCACATCTGGATCGGTTTTCATGATCTCTTGAAATACTTCAGGTATCATGCTTGCCAACCAAGCTGCTGTTTCCTGTAGTTGCGGGATAACTCTGCCATCGAGATGAATAATTAAATTCAGAATTTGACTCAAATTGAGATTGTGTTGCTTCAGATACCATGCGGCTAGGAATTCTGCATAGGTTTGATGCGCCCACCCCATTCGATTTGTACCACGCGAAGAAAACAACCCAGTGTCTAAGACTTCCTCAATAGCTTTTTTATCGACTGGAAAGGGTTGTCCATAAGCATTTTCGTTACCTAAATAAAGTTCTTCACGCAATACATCTTTTTTAGGATCATTGCCTGAACTTTGCGAATTCCAGATAGCATCTCGACGCGCAAAAACTGTAACAGCAGCAATACGGGCTGCAATAATTAAACGTTGTTCTCCCTCCAGCTTACCGTCTCGACTGGATGCAATACGGCTTGGACTTTGCTCTTTACAGAGATGACGACAGCCCTCCTCATAGAGATCGGCGAGTCGTTGATTAGCAGGGAACGATTGCTGATTTCCTTGAAAAACCTCCACAAGGAAATTCAAGCTGATGGGATTGATTGCGAGTGGCGCAGCACTCTTGAGATCAACCTCTCCTAAAAAAGTATCTGCATCTAAGCCACAATCAGTCACGGTTGTTGCTACGTCAACTCGACGCAATGGAGCCAACTCGTAAACGCTCAAATTCTCTTTCACCCAAAGGTCTTCCAACCCTTTTTCCAAAATCTTTGGGAAAACAGCCGTCCTACAAGCAATACGGAGATAGAGACGACGAATCTGATCGCGGTACTTCCTTTTCTTAAACTCATCAACTAACTGTGTTGCCAGAATCGGAATTTCTAACAGTCCTTCATCCAAGCTATCTGAAAATAAGTAAAGACGATGTGTGCCATCCTTCCAGGCAATGAATTCCTCATCGTGAAACAAATCCTCCTTCAAACTCGTGCAAGAACGAAGATTCAGTTCAAAGATTGCGTGATTACTATTAATCTTTGTTTCTGTATACTTTCTCAGGTTTTCCATTTCCTGAGATTTGCCAATCCCTGGTTCCCCTAATAAAACCAGGCATGGAACGTCAGAGATCGCCTCTAAACTTACCAGATCTGGGTTATATGCTTTGCCCCATTCCCCATCTGGATCACATAAATAGCCACCATCAGCCAGATTGATATGACCTGACCGAGGGCACCAAAACCGTTTCCAGTTGTAGGTTTGCTTCGACATATTGGACAGCAATGAGGGCAAAACTCTCTCTAGGATAACTTTATTCGGAAATCTTGGTGGCAAGGGCTACAGCAACTTACAGGACTTTTTGCGCTCAACCAGACAGATGTCTCACTTCCTAATCAGGCTATTCATTTTACCGAACTCAGCCATACCCCAAGGGACAACCTTCAATTTTCTGCCCCACCAGTAGTCTGAGCAGACTAATGGTTCGCTTCACCCGCCGCGAACAACCTCACGACCTCAATGAAAAAACTTTCAACGGTCGGGTGCAACGGGATTGTGTACGCCCAGCATGGGCGTGATCTAATGGGGTGAAAGTCCCATGTGGTGGAACTAGCGTCCAAATGCTCGAAAGTTATAGGAGCCGAGTGACGATAACCACTAGCCAAG
>JBBIQC010000016.1:0-20015 GCA_037442585.1 Oscillatoriales cyanobacterium bin_317 | reverse complement strand
CCCGGATCAAACTCAAGCGACTTTATCCATCAAATCTTTCGTGACAAACTACTAGATTCTAAATTACAAAGGCGCGTAGCATCAGATGACCTGTTGGGCAATTTTAAGTGGCATTGAAGGCAATTTGGCTGCCTATGAAGCGGTGTTGGCAGATATCAAGCGGCAACGACATCCGGTAGAAGAACTGTATATTTTGGGTGATGTCATTGCGGCAACGCCTGAAAGTACAAAAGTAATTCAACGAATTAGATTGCCTCGCGCTAATGAACCTGAACCTCAAGTATGTCAGGGTTGGTGGGAAGAACAGTTGCTGATCTTGCATGGCTTGGGACGAACCGGAGAACCCACCGAACTGATTGAGCGATATGGCATGGAAATGGTAAAAACCTTGTGGGATACAATTCCGCGAGAAATGGTGGAATGGGTGCGATCGCTCGACTTTGGTTTCTTTGAACTCGATTGTTTGTTAATTCACGGCAGCAGTGTCAGTGTGAGTGATGAGTTAACACCAGAAACGTCGCCAATTCAGATGCTCAATCGCCTCCTGCGAATGGATGCTAACACTTTATTTTGTGGTCGTTCTGGATTGACCTTTCAGTATCAGATTTAGCAAGGTACTGTGACATCCAGTGTTACGACGTTAGATCAAACGGTTTCACCCCAAGCAACCCAGGTGAAACCTCAGCAGATTGTTGGTGTCGGCAATGTTGGACGAATTCCTGGTCAAGATACGTATACGCTTTATCACCCCAATTCCAACCGAATTGAATTTAAAACTGTTCACTACGGCTCTGGAAGAGGATTTCAAACCGTAGAAAATCACAGTTCTTAGTGAATTTTTAATTAGTTTTAAGATAAACCGCGCAATCACTAAGAAATTTGATGATTACAGGGTTCACAGAGTCCAAAAAACTCTAAGGTGTGGTAGTAAACCTTGAACGGAACTGAAGGCTGTAAGTGTGGTTCTAATTCCTGTACTGGGCAGTGATCCAGTGGAAACGACTGACCACACTGCAAACAAGTGAGGTAGTGCTGATCGGATACAACGGGACTGTAAAGCGCCTCGCCGTTTGCCCCCATCCGACTTTTGATCAATCCATGCAATTTCAACGTTTCTAATGCCCGATAAACGGTTGCCAGCCCGATCGCCTGTTGTTCGCGCAGCAGGCTATATAACTCTTGAGCAGAGAGGGCATCGAGTTGTTGGTGCAGAGCATCAAGCACTGCTTGCTGATTGCGAGTCAGGCGAGGTGAATGGGTTGCACTTTCTTGAGAGGATGAGTCATTTTTCACGACAATTGCTGTAGAATAAGCGAATGATAATCATTCTCATTATACTATGAGCCTGACTGAAACCTCAACGCTTGCATCTCAAACGCCGCTAACAGAAATCGAACCTGCCGATTCTGAGCACCCGGCAAAATCCACTGTGTCAGTTATCGTGCATCGTCCCCGTCGGTTGCGGCGAACTGAAACCCTGCGGCGGATGGTGCGGGAAAATAGCTTGCGCGTAGAAGACTTAATTTACCCGTTGTTTGTCATGGAGGGCGAGGGGCAACGGGAGGAAGTTCCCTCCATGCCCGGTTGCTACCGCTACACGCTGGATCTGCTGCTGGATGAGGTAAAGCAGGCATATGAGTTAGGAATTGGCGCGATCGCCCTCTTTCCCCTCATTCCCTACGAGCAGAAGGACAACGCCGGCACTGAGAGCTATAACCCGGATGGCTTAATTCCGCGTACAGTGCGAGCGATTAAACAAGTCGTTCCCGATATCCTGGTCATTACCGATGTGGCTCTCGATCCCTACAGCAGTGAGGGACATGACGGCATTGTGCAGGATGGCAAGATCCTCAACGATGAAACGGTTGCGGTGCTGGTGAAGCAGGCGATCGTTCAGGCAGAAGCCGGAGCCGATTTTGTGGCTCCTTCAGACATGATGGACGGTCGCATCGGCGCGATTCGCAAGGCACTCGATGCATCCGGATGGATCAATGTGGGCATCCTTGCGTACTCTGCCAAATATGCCTCTGCCTACTATGGTCCGTTTCGAGATGCTCTGGATTCTGCACCCAAATTTGGTGATAAAAAGACCTATCAAATGGATGCCGCGAATTCCAGAGAAGCCATTAAGGAAGTGGCCCTCGATATTGCTGAAGGGGCAGACATTGTCATGGTCAAGCCTGCGCTGGCATATCTGGATATTATTTGCCAGATCAAGCAGCACACCCATTTACCTATTGCAGCCTACAACGTCAGTGGTGAATACGCCATGATTAAAGCCGCTGCGGAACAGGGTTGGATTGATGAGAAAAAGGTAGTTCTGGAAACCCTGACCAGTATGAAACGAGCAGGCGCAGACTTAATTTTGACCTACTTTGCGAAAGATGTGGCGTTGATGTTGCAGAAGGGGAAATAGGGAGTGGGGAATGGGGAATGGGGAATGGGGCTACTCCCTACTCCCTACTCCCTACTCCACACTCCCTATCTCATCAAACTAAAAACTGCTGTAAATACGTGAGGATATTTTCAGATGATTGATTCAAAAACAAGACTACAACCATCCAGCAACCTCGTTCGTCGGTTGTCTGTTGCTGTGGTGTCGGCGATCGCCCTGAGCTTAGGAAGTTGTGCATCCAATGCGCCGACCACTAATTCAGGATCACCGCAAGCCCAGTCTTCACCACCCGCTAAACGGTTAGTGGTGGTGACAACCTTTATTCCGATTACGGATTTTACAAAAGCCGTGGCGGGCGATCGGGCGGAAGTGACCCAACTGCTACCAACGAATGTGGGTCCTCATGACTTTCAGGCGAAACCAGAAGATGCCCAAAAGTTAGCGAAAGCAGATGTTCTGGTAGAAAATGGGTTGGGACTAGAGGAATTTCTGGATGATTTGGTCAAGAATGCCGAGAATGCCAATCTGAAGGTAATTGATTCCAGTAAAGGCATTCAAACCATCACAACTGAATCGATTGAAGGGCATGATCACGAGCATGAAGCCGAAGAGAAAAAGGCAGAAGCCGGACATGATCACGGAGAATTTAATCCTCATATCTGGCTTGATCCGAAACGGGCAATTCAGCAGGTCGAAAACATTCGGGATGGGTTGATTGCGGCTGACCCAGAGGGTAAAGAAACCTACACGGCGAATGCAGCCGCTTACATTGCTAAGCTCCAGCAGTTAGACCAGGAATTTAGTCAGAAATTTCAGCCCTTTGCCGGGAAAACCTTTGTCACGTATCACGATTTTGCCCCGTACTTTGCCCAGCGATATAATCTCAAAGTTCAGTTTCTGGTCGGGATTCCTGAAGAAAATGCTTCGCCTGATGATGTGAAGCGCGTCATCAATGCGGTCAAGACATCAAACCTCAAGACCTTGCTCACAGAACCCCAGGCGGTTGGGAATCCATTTTCTGCATTGGCAAAGGATCTGAATGTGCAGGTGAGCAATTTTGACCCCATGGAGACGGCTGGGGCAGATGGAACGCAGCCTGACCATTATTTCGCTGTAATGCGCCAGAACGTGACGAATTTAACCACTGCCTTCGGAGGACAGTCTACTCAATCGTTTTTACCGACTTCAGTTTCCAAGGTTGCCATCGTGCCACAAACGGTTGGCTTTCGATTTTAGGAGGGTTGCTTGAGAGAAATCGTGTTATCGGTTGAGCAACTGACGGTTTATCGCGAAACCTATGCGGCGGTGCAGGATGTTTCATTTTCTCTAGAGAGTGGTACAGATACGGCGATCGTCGGTCCTAATGGCGCGGGTAAAAGTACGCTGGTGCAAGCGATTCTGGGCATTTTGCCTCGGCAAACAGGAAATGTTCTCATCCTGGGGCAACCTCTCTCTCGTCGAGGTTTTCTCGCGCCTGCAATCCGACAGCAAATCGCCTATCTGCCGCAAAATTTTCTGTTTGATCGCCGTATCCCTATGACCGTCGAAGAACTGGTGGAATTGGGCTGGGATAAATTGGGATTTCAGGTGCCATGGAAAGACCACCGCAAACGCCGTCATGCTGTTCGCGAAGCGTTGGTACGGGTCGATGCAGCTCATCTCAAGCAACAAATGATCAGTGGACTCTCCGGTGGCGAAACCAAGCGGGTACTCCTGGCGTACTGTCTGGTGCGTCCCCGTCGCCTATTGATCCTGGATGAAGCTCCAGCGGGATTGGATGTGCGGGGTGAGTCAGAGTTTTACCACCTGCTGTACCAACTCAAACGAGAGCAAGGCTGGGCAATCCTACAAATTTCCCATGATTTAGATATGGTGCGCCGACACTGCGATCGCGTTATCTGCCTGAACCGCACGTTACTTTGTCAGGGAATTCCAGAGGTCGCCCTTTCTCCCGATAATCTCTCGGCTGCCTATGGGTCTGAATTTGTCCGCTATCGCCATCAGCATTAACTCTATTCCCTTATGCCTACCGAACTCACCCGTATCATCGAACTGTTTCAACTTCCCTTTATGCAACGGGCACTTTTGGGTGGCATTCTCACGGGGTTAATGGGCGGCATGTTGGGAAGCTTCACAATCCTGCGCCAATTGTCTTTTTTTAGTGATGCATTAGGGCATTCAGCTTTGTTAGGCATCAGTATTGGTTTACTGATCGGCATTAATCCATCCGTTGTATTGCTGCCCTTTGCCGTCTGCTTTGCCCTGGGAGTGACATATCTGTTAGAGCGCACTCGCTTATGGACAGATGCGCTGCTGAATATCATTTATTCTTCATCGCTGGCGATCTCTGTCATTGTCCTCAGCTTTGTCGGACAGTACAAAGGTGGACTGAATAACCTGCTATTTGGCGATATTCTGGCAGTGCGAGAACTGGATTTAGTCTTTAGTGGTTTGTTATTGATTGTTTGTACGGTGTTTATTGGTCTAACGTTGCGAACGCAAATGTTGCTGACCTTGCATGAACCATTGGCGATCGCCCGTGGAGTCTCCGTATCCCTTCACCGAACCGCATTTATTGTCTTACTGTCGCTGGTGGTGGGAGTGTCGATTAAGGCGATCGGGGTGCTGTTGGTGAGTGCATTTGTGGTCATTCCTGCCTGTGCCGCCCGACTGTTGAGCCGAACATTCACCAATTACGTAGTACTCTCAGCAGGATTAGGGGCGTTAAGTGCGGTCATTGGCATGGTGGTTTCGGCGGCATTCAATTTGCCGTCAGGACCCAGTATTGTGGCAACCCAGTTGGTAATTTTTTTAATGGCAATGGCACTGCCCCGATTACGTGTTTTAGGACATGAGTGAAAGCGGATGTCTGGATCTGATATCACTCCCGAAATTTTGAAAACGATCGAGATTCTGGAAGCCCTGGAGTCACTGCTAGACAATGCTCCCAGTTGTGAGATTGAGGATATTTTGCAGGAAGCCTGGATTAAGGTGAGCGAGACCTTCCCGGATGATTTCAAAGAGGCAACGCGGGAGGATGCTGGAGCGGAAGGATTACGGCGCTATATTCGGGTCAAAGCATTTTTTGAGAATCCCACTGAACATCCAATCAGTCCAGAGGAATTGGAGGCATACTATCGCAACCGTGCGCCGGTCGATGAGGATTCGGCAGAGTTTTTCTTTCCAGACTGAAAGGTGATTCTCTTGCGGAGACACTTTGTGAACGCAACGGCTGATTCAATGAAGCTAAAGTCTTACAGCTCATGGTCGTTTATTCGCTTGCAGATAATCAAGGATGCCTTGCACGATCGCCTGTGCCATTTGAGTTCGTGTGGCTGGATCGCTGAGCCGAAGTGCATCCTCCTGCCCCGTCACAAAGCCTACCTCCACCAGCACCGCAGGCATCGCGGTACGAACCAGAACATAAAAGCGAGCACGTTTCACGCCGCGATCGCGCATTCCGGTATTTGCCAACAGGTGTTGCTGAATATGTTCTGCCAGTTGTTGCCCCTCCCTGCTACCCGCAACATGAAAGGTTTCAATCCCGTTTACCTCTTTGTCAGCATTCATGCTAATGCCATTAGCATGAATGCTGACAAAGAGGGTGGCACTCGCACGGTTAGCAATCTCTACACGCGGTTGTAAACCCAGATCCACATCTGTCTGTCGGGTCAGGATTGCCTGGATTCCTTGATTTTCCAGAAAACTGGCGACTTGTAAACTGATGTCTAAGACAATGTCTTTTTCGTAAATCCCGCCAATGCCAACGGCACCAGGGTCAGGACCACCATGCCCTGGATCGACGACTACGATTGGGCGCTGTTGGGGTAGAAGATTGGTTGGTTGGGGGGAAGGAACTGGGACTGTGGGTGCAGATTCTATCCTTTCTGGGACTGAGTGGTTGGGAACGGTCATCGTCTCACCAGCAGGCGATGAAGGGGATGGTTGAGCGATGACCACAGCGGCTTGCAGCCAGATCAGTCCAAAACAGCCAACGAATTGCCAATGAAATTTCACGAATTTGAAGTCCAAAAAACTGGAGAGCCGAGTTTTTGCGTTCGGCTAAGCGATTATAATATGAGAATGATTATCATTTTTATCGATTATGATCAGTTCTGTTCTTCAGTCCCCTCTCAATCAAACCAGCGCTGAAACTTTGCTGCGGCTTCGTCATACCTGTGCCCACGTGCTGGCAATGGCAGTGCAAACGCTGTTCCCAGAGACCAAAGTGACGATCGGACCCTGGACAGACACTGGCTTTTACTATGACTTTGATCGTCAAATCCCCTTCACCCCTGACGATCTCACCCGAATTGAAACCGAGATGCGGCGCATCATCAACACCAATTTGCCGATCATTCAAGAAGTGGTCGATCGCGAACAGATTCGGGCAGAAATTGAGCAACTCCATGAACCCTACAAACTGGAAATCCTCGACAGCATTCCCGCTGATGAACCGATTACGCGCTACTTCATTGGCTGTGTAGACACCCTGCAAGATGTGGCAGAGGCTTCCTTGTTTCACATCGCGGCTGACATCATCACCCAGAAACCGATGGGCAAAGATTGTTGGTGGGATTTGTGTGCGGGGCCTCACCTCAACTCCACGGGTGAAATTAACCCCAATGCTTTTGCCTTGGAGAGTGTCGCGGGAGCCTATTGGCGAGGAGATGAAACCAAACCGCGGTTACAGCGGATTTACGGTACAGCCTGGGAAACTGCAGAACAGCTACAGGCGTATCTCACTCAAAAAGAAGAAGCGAAACGCCGCGACCATCGTAAATTGGGACAAGAACTCGATTTATTTAGTATCCAGGAGGATGCGGGCGGAGGACTCGTTTTCTGGCATCCCAAAGGGGCGCGGATGCGGCTCTTGATTGAAGACTATTGGCGCAAAGCGCATCTGGATGCAGGGTACGAACTACTCTACACGCCGCATATTGCCAATCTTGATCTCTGGAAAACGTCGGGTCACTTCGATTTTTACCGCGAGAATATGTTTGACTCGATGGAGATTGAGGCACAGCAATACCAGCTCAAGCCGATGAACTGCCCGTTTCATGTGCTGACCTACCAGAGTCATCTTCATTCCTATCGAGAATTACCGATTCGTTGGGCAGAGTTGGGCACCGTCTATCGCTATGAGCGATCGGGCGTGTTGCATGGTTTGATGCGGGTGCGCGGCTTTACTCAGGATGATGCTCACATTTTCTGTCTACCAGACCAGGTGGCAGACGAGATTTTGGGTGTATTGAATTTGACCGAGAAAATCCTCTCCGATTTTGGCTTTACTGAGTACGAGGTGAATCTTTCCACTCGCCCTGCCAAATCGGTGGGGACGGATGACATCTGGCAATTAGCTACGGATGCCCTGGTTGAAGCCTTAAATACCAAAGGTTGGGACTATATCACTGATGAAGGTGGTGGTGCGTTTTATGGGCCCAAAATCGATATCAAGATCAAAGATGCGATCGGGCGTTTGTGGCAATGTTCCACCATCCAGGTCGATTTCAATTTACCGGAACGCTTTGAGATGGAATATGTCGCTGCTGATGGTTCACGCCAGCGTCCGATTATGATTCACCGCGCCATCTTTGGGTCGTTAGAGCGATTCTTTGGCATTCTCACCGAAAACTATGCCGGAGATTTTCCCCTCTGGTTGGCTCCAGTTCAGGTGCGGGTGTTGCCTGTGAGTGATGATCAACGAACGTATGCCACTGCGATCGCCCAACAACTCAAACAACTGGGATACCGGGTTGAAGTCGATTCCAGCGGCGAACGGTTGGGTAAACAAATCCGCACCGCAGAAGTGGAGAAGATTCCGGTGGTTGCCGTGATTGGGAAGCGGGAAGTCGAGCAACAAACTTTGAGTGTGCGAACTCGTCATGCGGGTGAATTAGGATCGCTGTCGCTCACGGAGTTAAGTGAAAAACTGGAAACGACCGTCGCTCAAAAAGCGATTCTTTGAGAACTATTGTCTGTTTCACAGTATTTTACGGCTCTCATCCAATTCACAATTTGTGTAACAGGAGCGACATTATGAACTTATTTTCTCAAGACAGACCCAAAGCCAACCCAGAGAAAGTCCGAGATATCAAAAACTGGGTTTATCGCATCTTAAACGTAAACCCTGACATTCCAATTTCCATCAGCCAACTCACTTGCAAAGAACCCGGATGCCCTCCCATTGAAACCGTCATTGCCATCATGACTCAACCCGTCAAGCAGTACAAAATTCACAAGGCTGTGGATGAAATTGACGAATTAGACATTTGCAACCTGTACTAAACCACACCCCACACCCCACATCCCACTATTCCTCGCCAGGAACGCCCTGAATTACTCAAAAAGGGAATTCTCGCCACAATCCCACCACTGCTAAGTAGATCTGAAGCCTCAGAGTCATAGAAACGTTCCAACTTTTTCCGTCTTCACCTTGACTTATTGAGAATTTTGTCAAGAATAGGGGGCATGTCTGGTGACCTGTGAACCGGGAACATTGTTATCATTCCCAGCAATATTAGGAGTCGGAATGCCATGAGTGATTGCCCTTGTTGCAACGGCAACCTTCTGCGCCACATTCGCAATTCTGGGGTTTACTGGTTCTGCCCAACCTGTTGGCAGGAAATGCCTAACCTGACTACTGAGACCTGCAGGCAACAAAAACAGTCGCATCATTCCAGGGAAGTGCGATTGCATCCTCCAAGCCCAATCTGATACAGGTCAGTGCCCTTCACACCCCACAATTCCGAAGTATCAGTGTAGTTGGGCAAGTGTTGATGGGTTCTCCTCCTAACACCTCTTTTAATAAAACCAATGGTAAATTCTAATTTAATGCTGGCAAAGCCAGAGGGTTTAATACTTCGGTTGTTTAAACGGCGAGAGTATTTGCCTTCCCATTGCAACCAGCTTTGGCAAATTGAATCTGGCGCAGTGCGTACTTACACCCTGACTGATGATGGTACGGTTATTGTGCTTGGTTTCTGGGGCGAAGGAGACGTCATCGGACAATCTCTGACCAGAATTCAACCGTATGAGATGGAATGTTTAACAGATGTTCATGCGCGGGTTCTGCATTTGAATGAATGCGATCAGTTGAATCAAATATTATTTTCCCATCTCCACCAAACTCAAGAGTTGCTGCGAGTTCGTAGCGGACAGATTTATCATCGGTTCTGGCAACTATTAGATTGGCTGGCTGATAAGTTTGGTCATGAGTCAGAGCCGGGACAGCTGATCAAACTCCGACTCACCCATCAGGATTTTGCTGACACCCTGGGGACTACCCGTGTCACCGTGACCCGCCTGCTTGGTCAATTTGAGCGGGAAGGTCGGATTAGCTGGGTTGGGCAGCAGTTGCTCCTGATTCAAAATCCTTAGCGTTTTTGTACTGCCATCCTATATCATGAGAATGATTATCATTCTGCTTTCTGGATTGGATCGATATGCCTTCTGCTTCTCGACCTCTGCCCCCCAACCTAGAACGAATTGTTCAACGGTTTCAGCAAATCACTGAACCAAAGCGGCGGTATGAGTATTTGCTCTGGTTTGCCAAACGGGTGCCAGAGTTGTCGGAAGCAGAGCAGGTTGCAGCCAACAAGGTTCCAGGCTGTGTGTCTCAGGTCTATATCACGGCTGAAGTTCATGATCATAGCGTTACGTTTCGCGGAACCTCGGATGCTCAAATTACAAAGGGGTTGGTTGGTTTACTGATCGAAGGGCTAAACGGACTCACCCCCAAGGAAATTCTCCAATTAACTCCGGATTTTATTCAGCAAACGGGCTTGGATGTCAGTCTTACCCCCTCCCGGAGCAATGGATTTTACAACATCTTCAGGTTCATGCAGCAAAAGGTGGCAACTGTGCAGACTGCTAATACTTCTTCACCCCATTAGAGGAAACGGAGTTTCGATATGACTGGCACAATTCATGAAACGACTCTGACAGCGTTGGAAATTCCTAAGCGAGGGATGCCCGTTACCATCATCACAGGGTTCTTAGGCAGTGGTAAAACCACACTCCTCAATCAAATTCTTAGCAATCGCCAGGACTTGAAAGTAGCGGTTCTGGTGAATGAGTTTGGTGACATTAACATCGATAGCCAATTACTGGTGGCGATGGATGAAGACATGGTGGAACTCAGTAATGGCTGCATCTGTTGCACGATTAATGACGGGTTGGTAGATGCTGTTTATCGGGTTTTAGAGCGAGACGATCGCATGGATTACATGGTGATCGAAACCACAGGCGTTGCCGATCCATTACCGATTATCCTGACCTTCCTTGGAACTGAATTGCGCGATTTGACTCGACTTGATTCAATTATCACTGTCGTTGATGCTGAAACCTTTACGCCTGATCACTTCGATAGCGAAGCGGCTCTGAAGCAAATTGCTTACGGGGATGTCACGATTTTGAACAAAACAGATCTGGCATCAGCAGAAAAAGTACAGGAGTTAGAAGCATACATTAACACTGTAAAAGCAGGTGCCCGAATTTTGCACAGTCAGTATGGCAAGGTGCCACTACCATTGATTCTGGATGTCTATTACAACAACCCGGATGCTTACGCGGACTTGGTGCGGGACGAAATCGAGCAAACTGAGCAAGAACACCATGACCATAACCGTGAGCATGATCATCACCATCATCATGACCATGACCACCATCACCACGCCCATGAGCATCACCATCATCACTCTGCTCACCTCGATAACGATGGGTTTGTGTCCGTTGCGTTTGAGAGCGATCGCCCCTTTGACGTGAAAAAGTTTGAAATATTCCTACACGAGCAGTTACCCAAAGAGGTATTTCGAGCCAAAGGCATCCTCTGGTTTGCAGAAAGTGATCTCCGCCATGTCTTTCAACTGAGCGGTCCTCGGTTCGACCTGCAAGGAGAAGACTGGCGAACACCGCCAAAAAACCAGATGGTTTTGATCGGGCGCAACTTAAATGCAGATGAACTGCAACAACAGTTAACCGCCTGCCTTGCCTGATCCCAAGTCTTTCAGCAGTGCAGTTGTCTGCTGAAGGGAGGGGTACTGCGTGCCTTACCCCTCATCCTTACGACTGATGTTCCTAACCCAATTCCACGCATGACACTATCCTTTTCTCCTGACGATATCCGTAAGCAATCAGTGATTACAGAATCAAAGCCAGTCGTTTCTGAAGCAGAGATGCAGCAGGCGGTTCGCACACTCCTGCTAGGTATGGGTGAAGATCCCGATCGCGAAGGGTTGCGTGACACTCCCAAACGAGTCGTCAAAGCCCTCAAATTCCTCACCTCTGGCTACCAGCAATCCCTGGATGAATTGCTCAATGGAGCCGTATTCCACGAAGATACGAATGAAATGGTGTTGGTGCGAGATATTGACCTGTTTAGCTCCTGCGAACACCACATTCTGCCAATTTTGGGACGTGCTCACGTCGCTTATATTCCCAATGGCAAAGTCATCGGTTTATCCAAAATTGCCCGTATCTGCGAAATGTATGCCCGCCGTTTGCAAGTGCAAGAACGCTTGACTCAACAAATTGCCGATGCCCTGCAAGGCTTACTCAAACCTCAAGGGGTTGCTGTTGTGGTGGAAGCGACCCATATGTGTATGGTGATGCGGGGTGTCCAAAAACCTGGTTCCTGGACAGTGACTAGCTCGATGCAAGGTGTGTTTGCCGACGATGCCAGAACCCGTCAGGAATTTATGGATTTGATTCGTCATAGTCCATCTTTTCATTAAGCAGTAAATAGGGGAATAGGGAATGGGTAAAATACTTTACCCTCTACTCCCCACTCCCTACTCCCTACTCCCTACTTCCCTTTCCCACGCTCCATGTCTAATCTCTCAACTGCTGATACCAAACTCCCTGTTACCATCATCACTGGCTTCTTAGGTAGTGGTAAAACAACGCTGTTAAACTACATTCTGCAAAACTTTGAAGCCTATAAAGTGGCTGTTTTGGTGAATGAATTTGGCGATATTAATATCGATAGCCAGTTCTTAATCGCTGTTGAGGAGGACATGATTGAACTGACGAATGGCTGTATCTGCTGCACGATTAATGACAACTTAGCGGATGCAGTTTATCGGGTGTTAGAACGGCGTGACCGGATTGAGTATTTAATTGTGGAAACAACAGGAGTTGCAGATCCCCTGCCGATCGCCCTCACGTTTTTAGGCACTGACCTGCGAGACTATACTCAAATTGATGCGATTCTGACAGTGGTTGATGTCTCTACCTTTACTCCCGCACACTATTTTAGTGATGCTGCCATGAGTCAGGTTACCTATAGTGACATTATCTTATTTAATAAAACTGATTTACTGCCTGAAGCCGACGTGGATGAGTTGGAAGGGCATATTGGTTCGATTAAAACAGGGGCCAGAATTTTGCGTTCCCAATATGGCAAAGTACCCTTGTCCCTAATTTTAGATGTCAATCTTGCGGAGTCAGGTTCTTCTACTCAAACTCTGGCAGTACCCACACCCAGTTCCAAGCATCTTAACAATGATGGATTTATGTCCGTATCGTTTCAAAGCGATCGCCCCCTGGCCCTAAAGAAGTTTCAGCAATTTTTGGATTATCAACTTCCTGATAGTGTGTTTCGGGCAAAGGGGGTACTCTACTTCGCTGAAAGTCCGAAGCGACATTTATTTCAACTCAGTGGTAAGCGGTTTACGATTGATGATAGTGAGTGGACAACTGCACCCAAGAATCAAATGGTGTTGATTGGGCGTAAACTGGATGCCATATTTTTGCTTCAATCTCTGAATAATTGTCTAACCAAACTGTGACGATGAATCAAACTTTTTTATGGATAGAACAACTTAAGTTCAACAAACAGGGCTTGATTCCAGCGATCGCCCAAGATTATCTGGACAATACCGTTTTGATGATGGCATGGATGAACCGTGAATCGATTCATCGAACTTTAGAAACGGGAGAAGCCCATTACTGGAGCCGATCGCGTGCAGAACTGTGGCATAAAGGGGCAACGTCTGGGCACATTCAAAAAGTCAAAGAATTTTATTACGATTGTGACGCCGATACGCTTCTCTTAAAAATTGAACAGGTGGGTGATGTTGCCTGCCATACAGGGGCGAGAAGCTGTTTCTTTAATTCAGTTTCACTTCCAACAAAGTAATGGAGGAATCAGGTAATTGTTTATTCCTCCTGCTCTCCTCCACCGCTTGACTGCTTCACTTCTCCAGGGGCTGTTGAATCACTAAACCACTACCTCGCTGTCGAGTTCCAGGATTGATGCTAAACAGACGCACATATTGATGGGGATAACGTTGTAGAAGTTGTGCTACTGCGGCGATCGCCTCCTCTTCCTGCGTTACTTTAATCACGCCACAATCTGACCAGGAATTTGCCCGAAACCGTCGCGTGTCCGCCTGTTCCACGCCAATATAAAATTTCTGGCTCAACACCTCTCGAATCCAGGTGATCGCTTGAGCATCTAGAGGTAAGGATAGGCGATGTCCGTTGCGAGAAGCAGGCTGAACGGGTGGGTGTCCGTTCGGTTCATTGCGAATGGTAGCGATGCAGACCGGATCGTCGGCGCAGAGATAGCCCTGCCGCAGTTTTTGATTGATGTTGACGACATGACGGGCAAACGTTGAATCGGCTTCCTGGACATCAGGTAAGCGATCGGCTTGCTGTTGATGGATAATCACTGAGCCAGATGCCACATACCTGCCCGCTGGAATCTCCACATTCTCAATTAACGCATGGGACATGACAATACAGCCATCCCCGACACGGGCATTAAACACAGTCGAACGGAAGCCAATAAAACACCCCTTGCCCACATAGGCAGGACCGTGAATCAGCGCCATATGAGTGATTGAGGCATTGTCACTAATCCACACCGAGTAAGGGTTGCCATCATCCCCATTGACGCGCCCCTGCTCTAACCCGTGAACGACTGCCCCATCTTGAATGTTGACATTGGCTCCGATGTAAAACGGCATTCCCTCATCAGCACGAATCGAGACCCCTGGCGCAATATGCACCTGTTCGCCAATACGGACATCCCCAATCACATTCGTTAATGGATGGATGTAAACACTGGGATCGATCGTCGGTTCAACCAATTGCTGCGACCAGGGAGTTGGCGGGGCAGGGATACTGTGGATGTCCATGCTAGTATGAGAATGATTATCATTCTAAATAATAACCTGGAAACAGGTCTTGTTCGTACTTTGAACCTGGCAGCAGTTTTCCATTATGAGCCTCACCCTCTACAACACCCTGACACGTCGCAAAGAGCCGTTCATCCCCATTCATCCGGATCGGGTGACGATGTATTGCTGTGGGGTGACGGTGTATGACAATTGCCACCTGGGACATGCTCGCTCCTACATAGTGTGGGATGTGGTGCGACGATATTTGCAATGGCAGGGCTACTCGGTGCGCTATGTGCAGAACTTCACCGATATTGACGACAAGATTCTCAATCGCGCCCAGTCAGAAGGATCAACCATGCAGGCGGTGAGCGATCGCTACATTGCTGCCTATTTTCGAGATATTCGACGGCTCAATATTCTGGATGCCGATGAGTATCCCCGTGTCACCGAGCATATTCCAGCGATTCATGATCTGATTCAAGCACTGGTTGAGAAAGGCTATGCCTATGCAGTCGATGGCGATGTCTATTACAACGTGCGTCAATTTGCAGAGTATGGCAAACTTTCTGGGCGACAGCTAGAGCAGATGCAGGCGGGGGCAGGTGGACGAGTTGACCCCGATGATCCAGAGCGAAGAAAACGAGATTCATCTGACTTTGCGCTGTGGAAAGCGGCAAAGCCAGATGAACCAGCCTGGAAGTCCCCGTGGGGCGAAGGACGACCGGGTTGGCATATTGAATGTTCGGCGATGATCCGGGCGCAACTGGGAGGCACGATCGATATTCACGGCGGTGGAGGCGATCTGGTCTTTCCCCATCATGAAAATGAAATCGCTCAGTCGGAAGTGTTGACGGGTCAGCCATTAGCCCACTACTGGTTGCACAACGGCATGGTGACAGTGAATGGTGAGAAGATGTCCAAATCTCTGGGCAATTTCACCACCATTCGGGACATATTGGAGGGCAACTGGTCAGACTATCCCCAACCCGTTGACCCAATGGCAATACGGCTATTTGTGCTGCAAGCCCATTACCGTAAGCCATTGGATTTTACAAAAGATGCCATTGTTGCCGCTGAGAATGGCTGGCAAACGCTGAAAGAGGCGCTTTTGTTCAGTTACGAGTATGAGAATGGGGAGTGGAGAGTGGGGAATGAAGAATGGGATAGTTCTACTCCCTACTCCCTACTCTCTACTCCCCGTGACTCCTCATCAATGGACGCTGAATCGGTTCATCGCTTTCAAACGGCAATGGACGATGATTTGAATACGGCAGCAGGATTAGCCGTGCTGTTTGAACTCGCCAAGGCACTGAAGCGGGAGTTCAATTTACGCAGCTATCAGGGGTCGTCAGAGCTAACCGATAGGCAATTACAACAGTATTCGCAAACCCTGACTCACCTGGCGCAGATCTTAGGTTTAGCCGTTCAGCCAGCCTCCATTCCTGAGCCAGACATTGATGTTGGTTGGATTGAATCTCTACTGCAACAACGACAGCGGGCACGGCAGGAAAAACGCTATGCCGAAAGCGATCGCATTCGCAATGAGTTGCAAGCAATGGGCATTACTTTAATTGATCAACGCGATGGACAAAGCCGTTGGCATCGGTCTTGAAGAGGCATCACCATGACCCTAAAATCCATTCTGGAGTTAAGTGCGAAAGAAACATTGTCCGATTACGTGACGGCGATCGCCTGGTCACCGATGGGCAATACCTTGGCTGCTGCCTCTGGGTCGGGGGAAGTGCGCTTATTAAAGAATTTTGTGAGTCTGTCGTTATGTCAGCCCACAGGTCAATCTATCGATGCCTTAGCCTTTTCCTTTGATGGCAAATGGTTAGCGGCAGGTGGGCAGGATGGCACCATTATGCTGTGGCAGATGGATGGGGATGTGCCCAAAATTGCGGACACGCTCGAATGTGGCTCCTGGGTTGATCGTCTGGTCTGGCATCCAACCTGTCATCATCTGGCATTTAATCAAGGAAAAACCGTACAGATTTGGGATGCGGATCAAGCGAAAGCCGTGACCCGTTTGATTGGAATTGCCAGTCCACAAGATATTCGCTGGTCGCCGGATGGAAAACACCTGGCGATCGCCATCAAAAGCAACATCCACATCTGGAATAGCCAGGACTGGAGCGCACCTCGCTACCAGTGGGAGTTGACTTCGCCCGCTAGTGCGATCGCCTGGTCACCCGATAGTTCTCTGCTGGCTTGCGCGATTCATGACCATAGTATCGGAGTGCTGGACTGGTCAAAAGCACAATACCTCCAGCGTGAGCCAACCGACGAAAACGACCTGCCTACGCTCATGCGCGGCTTTCCTGGAAAAATTCGCCAGTTAGCATGGGCAGATTTGCCGCCATCGGTTGACCTGCCGCCGATTTTAGCGGCTGCCACTCGTGAACTGGTGACGATGTGGATGCAATCCCCGGAGGGGTGGGATAGTTGGGTGTTAGACCTGCACAGCGATACGGTTCTGGATGTAGCATTTCAACCCAAGACGGGATGGCTTGCCTCACTGTCCGAAGATGGCTGGATTATTCTCTGGCAAGCCGCCCTGGAAGCGGCTCAAGTCCTCGAAGGAGCAGAAGCAGGCTTTTCCTGTCTGGCATGGCACCCGACGGGACACCATTTAGCCGCAGGCGGACAACAGGGCGAATTGTTTGTCTGGTCTACGGGAAGTCAAGCACTTATTGACTAATATAGATGCTATCTCCTTCATTGCTCTAGAGCTTGATTATGGTGTTGCAGCAGCCTCCTCGTTCCTCCATGCCGATTCCCCCCCTGGAGAGTGGCGATCGCCTGACTCGTGCTGAGTTTGAGCGCCGCTATGAAGCGACCCCGGAAAAATTTAAAGCGGAATTGATTGAAGGAGTGGTTTACGTGGCATCTCCAGTTAGAACGTTTCATGGTGTTCCCCATGCCGATTTGGTCACTTGGTTAGGGGTGTATCGGACTGCTACTCCTGGAGTAAGTGCTGCTGACAACACGACCACGCGGTTGGACTTAGACAATGAACCCCAACCAGATGCCCTGCTACGAATTGAAGTTGGGGGTAGCTCAACGATTAGTGAAGATGGCTATATCGAGGGGGCACCGGAATTAGTGGCGGAAATTGCCACGAGTAGTGCAGCGATCGATTTAGGAGCCAAGCAGAATGCCTATCGCCGCAATGGGGTACAGGAATATCTGGTCTGGCAAACCTTTGAGAATCGCTTCAGTTGGTTTCGGCTGCAAGCAGAGGAATTTGTTGTCATTGAACCGGATGCCGATGGCATGATTCGCAGTAGCGTGTTTCCCGGATTGTGGCTGAACGTACCAGCCTTATTGGAGGGTAGGATGACGGAGGTGCTGAATGGGCTGCAAACTGGAATTGCTGACCCTATACATCAAGCGTTTGTGCAACTCTTGGCAGAGCGTGCTGCTTTGTAGATACTGCAAGGGTCTCGCAATCTTGAATGAGCTTGTCAATCAGATGCTGCGTGATGGCTACTTCAAGGCATCTAGCACTTTTTGATAAGTCATGGCTTTTTCGGTAGCCAAAAACTGAAAAAACTTTCTCAGTGCAACCCGTAAGTCACTTTCTGTTGCCGAGTCTATGACTTTGCGTTTGTACCAACTGCGAAAGTGGCTGTTCACCATTCCTTTGGTGATGTCTTCAAGCTGCTCGACATCAGTGTAACCACAAATAAAGTGGATAAACAAATCCACAATACCCGTATGCTTCCGCACCGTTTTAGGCACGTATTTGGTAGATAAATACTCACCAAATTCCTGATTCAACTGCTCCAAGGATTCACGAAACGGTGCCCTGGCAGCCTCTGCTTTTTGCAGTGCCTCGAAGTACTCATTAATTTTGTCGCCTGGAATTGCAACTCGACCGGTGAAAACTTTTGCCATAATGTCTCTGATCCGTCGCTTGACGTTAATTTTAACATCTGCATCTGTGCGGGAATCAGGCGATCGCTGCGATGGTGTTCGCCTTAATTCTGGCTTGGGGAGGATCTTTTTGGTGGTAGTTTCAAGGTAGCAACCTACTTTAGCAATGTATAAGGTGCAATCATGACAACTACACTGATGCCGAAAGCAGCTCAAATTGGCGGAACGGTTCAAACATTCCAGTGGCAATGGCAGAATCAGACTTTTGCGATCGCCTACGAAACGCGGGGTAGCGGTACTCCAGTTTTGCTCCTGCCTGCCTTTAGCACGGTTTCTACTCGTGGTGAAATGCAGGGGATTGCCGAACAGTTAGCCCCACACTTTCAGGTGGTGGCAATGGATTGGTTAGGATTTGGACAGAGCGATCGCCCGTCATTGGACTATCGACCAGCCCTCTACCGTCAACTCCTTCAGGATTTTGTTCGCGTCCACTTTCAGCAACCGATCGCCGTTGTCGCTGCCGGACATGCCGCTGGATATGCGATGCAAGCCGCTCAACAGCCCAACCTTGTCTCAAAACTGGTATTGGTGGCTCCGACCTGGAAGGGACCACTATGCGCGATGGGTGCGCCAACCCCGGTGCGCGATGGGGTACGGGAACTGGTGCGATCGCCCGGTCTGGGGCAATTCCTTTACGGGTTGAATACGACTCCCGGTTTTCTCAAATTTATGTACCGTCGCCATGTGTTTGTGAATGAAGGACGGCTTACCCCAGACTTTATAGAAGCTAAGCATCAGATTACCCAGCACCCGGGGGCACGGTTCGCCCCAGCCGCCTTTGTGACGGGAACCCTCGACCCGATGGCTAATCGAGACGAGTTTTTGACCGTGGGGCGATCGCTCACCATCCCTACCCTGGTTGTGATAGGCGAACAATCACCACCTCAATCAAAGGCTGAAATGGAAGCCCTAGCAACATTACCCAACATCCAATCTGTTCGGCTGTCGGGAACGTTGGGTATGCATGAGGAAGAGGCGAGTGAAGTGGCAGCGATCGCCTTACCGTTCCTACGGGCTTAATTTCCGGCATCAAACTCAGAACCAGGGAATGGAGTCGAAGAAACGACCCATTTGCTGGAGAGTGCTAAACACGCCGACAATCCCTCCCAGCGCCCCAACCGCAATGAGGGCGAAGATCTGAGTTGTCGTAATGTCTGAAAAATAATAAACATAGGAGAGGGGGATTAAAGCCAGGAAACAGCCAATGACAGCGCCCCAGAAAAATCGGATCGCTGCATCGGTGAACTTTTTGGCTGGTGGGTCGGATGGTATGGGTGGCATTGGAAATTACCGCATCAAATGAGTTGTCGGTATTCTGACACACCTCCTCACCTGCTAAAGTTCGGTTTCCTCCACCCTAAACTGCCTAGAATTCCGCCTCAGCCCAAAGCACTTGCCGAATTCCAGCTTTTAATATAATTTGAGAATGATAATCATGATCATTGAAGGATTTTGCATTAGTTGTAGCTTGCAACTCTTAAAAATCTATATCTTATTGCAATAGTTCGGACAGTTTTTACAGAGAAAAACAAGATTCTAGACAAAAAGCTACC
>JBBIQC010000015.1:0-20714 GCA_037442585.1 Oscillatoriales cyanobacterium bin_317 | reverse complement strand
AAGAGTGGATCACGTTCAGGAGCGCGCCTGATGAACATTTCACTCACGAGTGAACTCGAGCAAATGGTTCAAGAAAAAGTCGCCAGCGGCATGTACTCCTCTGCCAGTGAGGTTATCCGTGAAGGCTTGCGACTCCTCAAAGAGCGTGACATGCTCCAGGCAATGAAACTGCAAGAACTCCGTACAGAAATTCATAAAGGCATCGATAGCGGAGAGCCAACTCCTCTGGATATTGAAGCAGTGATTCGTCGCGGACAAAGGCGAAGGGCGACTCAACAGAAATTATCCGAATAACCAGAAGTTCTATGAAGCAAGTGCTTAAGCGTCCGCTTGCCGAAGCTGACCTGGAGGAAACTTGGGACTACATTGCTGAAGATAGCCCAGAACGCGCCTCCAATTTTCTGCGGAAACTCTATGCCAAAATGCAGATCTTGGCTGCCAATCCCAGCATCGGACGTAAACGCGATGAGTTATTACCTGGGCTGCGGAGTTTTCCCTATGGCAATTATGTGATTTTCTACCTTCCCATAAAGAACGGGATTGAGGTTGTGCGAGTTCTCCAAGGCTCACGCGATATCGAGCAAGTTTTTCAAATCACAGAGGGCGATGAAGCAACCGAGGAATAATGTTTCGCTGGGATCAAACCACACCTCCAGTTTCCTCAGTCTCATTGCCGCCCCAACTAGCAGAAACCTTGACATCCACAATCACTGGAATCGGATGTAGAAACCTCCGAGCTGCTGCAATCATGCAGCGCAGCAAGAGATCACTGATGTGCTTCGCCTCAACAACAGGACACTCCAGCAGGATCTCATCATGCACTGTGCAAATCAGCTTTGCTCTTGTATCCGTCAGTACCTTAACAAGCTTCACCAACGCCAGCTTCGTGATGTCAGCATTCAGCCCTTGCACCGGATGATTCAGCAGTTCTGCCAGCCTGGGCTTGTCTGTCCACCTGCGCCGCCTGCCTGCCAGTGTACGGCTCTCCTTTATTCCCCGAATGTAACTGCGCTTGATTGTCTCATGCCACTCTGCTACTCCAGCGTAGGCTTCAAAGAATCGTTTTCGGAATGCCTTTGCCTGCTCCAGAGACAGAGTGACCCCATACTTTGTCTCAGCGTAGCTCTGAAGTTTGGCAGCACCCATGCCGTAAATCAGCCCAAAATTAATGGCTTTGGCAAGCCGTCGATCTTCCTCGCTTACATCAGCGATCGCTTTCCCAGTTACCAGAGCTGCTGTCAGCCGATGCAGGTCCTCACCTTTACGGTATGCTCGTTGCATCCGGGCATCACCACTTAATCGAGCAACAATTCGCAGCTCAATTTGAGAATAGTCCGCTCGCACGATTTGATAACCTGGTGCAGCTACAAAGCAGGTTCGGGCAGCCGCATCCCGAGGAATGGTTTGCAAAGGTGGATTGCGACAAGAGAACCGACCTGACCTAGCTCCAAGCTGATAGTACGTCGGGTGAATCCTTCCTGTGACAGGATGGACGTGCTTGGGCAAGCTATCGGCAAAGGTGGCAGTGATTTTGGAAAGATGCCGATAATCCAACACAGCTTGGATCACAGGGTACTGCTTCGCCAGTGGCACCAGTTCCTTCTGGTTGGTCGAATTCACTGGAATTCCAGCCGCTTGCAGTGCTGCAAGTACCTGTTGCGGAGAATTGGGGTTGATGGCATCTGTCATCTCTGGCAGCAAAGACATTTGAGCATTGCCAGCGATCCGGAGTTGGCTGAGCTGATGGAGAGCAGCATCCCGATCGCCTTCCAACTTTGCCCCCAACGTTTGCCAACGGGAGAGATCAAGCAACATGCCATTCAGTTCCATCTGAGCCACCGCAGGCATACAGTGAAACTCTAGTTGGGCAATTTTGAGAAGCTGCGATCGCTCCAGCTTCTTGACCAAGATTGGGTACAGTTCTAACAAAATTGCTGCATCCAACGCCGCGTACTGTAACTGTTTTGAAGTTAGGGGCTGGCTCCAATCACTGACCTGTTGGGTTTTATCCAGTTCTATATTCAATAGCTTTTGAGCAAGCGTCTGCAACGAGAGACTGGTTTTCAGTCCTGCTGTCAGCACTCGATAGGCAAGTTGTGTATCGAAGAAGGGAGGCGCGGGTTGGAGTCCTGCCTGGGCAAGGAACTGCCAGTCAAATTTGCCGTTGTGAGTAATCTTAAGCACAGGGCTGGAGAGGAGCTGTTGGAGTGGGTGGCGATCGCAGGGAGCAATCTGGGGTAAATCAATGAGCATCACTGGCTGATCGGGGACTGCAAGCTGAATGAGCCGAATCGTATGAACGTGAGGATCTAACCCTGTTGTCTCGCAGTCCAACCCAAGCGTGGGAGGCTGTTCTAGCAATTCTCCTCCAGAGAGGCTACGCCAACACAGTGCCGATTCAAGTTCTTTACCCGATGTAATCAGTTGATAGGTTCCATCTTTCAAATGAGGGTGAGTTTGGGACGCAGACATAATTGGAAATGGCTGGAGGACTAGCTTGAAGGGGCGGTAGCACCAACCATCTCCGGTATCGCTCATGATTCAAAACAAACTGACCTGTTCTGGCTGATCGGATACTTGAGCTGGTTCAACCGAGATTGCTTCTGCTTTTGTCCGATTGCGCCGTTTTCCCCACCCCTGTTGAGCCGCGTGCTTCACCACACTTCGACGAATCGATCGACTCAGATCTTGAAAATCATTTTTGACTGTGCTGAATTCAATCGGATGCCCACCAATCAACTCATAAAAACTGGTTGCGTTTTCAGGCAACTGCTTGTGTTTTTTCATGACCTCATTTCCTGACCAAAGATAGAGATCAACATAATTTCGATGCATTGGCGCTTCCATCGTTGCAGGCATCATATAAGCTAATACTTCCGTAGGTGTAGCGTAATCTCCAACTTGATCCTGTTCATACTCAGAAAGAATGAGGTCAAATCGATCCTGCACACAGGCAGCCTTCAACCACTTTGGAATTACATCACCCCACAAACTTCGATGCAATACCAGTGGTCCCGCTAAATAACGGACATGATGAATCGAAAACTCTGCCATCTCTAACATGCACGCCAGTAGCTCTTTCGGAACATCAAGGGATGCCAAAAGCCGCAACATTTCCAGAGTGCTGGATGAGCAACGGGTATCTTCATCACCAGCATCTTGTTGAAGGGTTCGCACCAACTCTTCGGGAATAAAACTCAGTTGATCCACAGCGCAAGCCTCCTGTAGGAATGTCCCTACAAACAGCCAGTTGGCTGGAGCGTTGTTATCCACCTGGTTGAGGTCAGTACCGAGTCAAGCTTTATAGGCTGGCAAGCATATCGTTTCGTATGGATGTTTGCGCAATGAACACTGACTCAATTCCCGATTTCAATGCCAATCCTGATAGTAGTAGCGGTTATCAAACGGGTGGCTATCAAACCTCTGTCACTGGTGGCGAACAGTCGATCTCTGGGGCAGGCACGAATCCCTGGCAAACCGATCACTTCAGTGATGGGTATCAGGAAAACATCTTTGAACAAAACTTCGGCGACACACCCTACTCAGAATCAGCCGCCAACCCCAACCCTCACTTAAAGGGCTATGGCAAGGGTTCTGATTATCAGCAAAAGACGGAGCGCACTTTTTCTGCACCAGAATTGGAGCTTTAATCCCCTTAACCCTGCCTGATGTCATGAATACCCTATTGAGAATGCCAGACGGCTTCAAGAGGCAGCGGGTTCTGGCATGGATTATTTCGTTGTGCTTAATTGTCATTAGCCTTTGCGAGTTCAATGCACCTGCATTTGCTCGCACCATTGACGATGGCAGCCTACCAACTCGGATTCTAGAAGTTGCAGGGAGTCAATCTGGATTGCCTGCAACTCAAGTTTTATTGCCCGATTGGAGCCGGATTGCTCTGTCACAGATGCTGGGTATCAGCCGTTCTGGCTCAATCGATGGCAAACCTTATCAGCAAGTGTTGGGGTATGACCTGAGCCGCAGTTGGAACGCGGGTATGACTCCCGACCAATATTTAAAGCTGGGGGATATCTCGCAGGCATTTCAAGCAGAAGTATTTTCGTCAGGGGCGATCGCCCAACTCACCAACCTTGATCTCAATCAGGTTGCCTTAAGTGCGTTTACACTGGCAACCGATCAAACCTTGAACCATTTGGCAAAGGTAGTGCCGGGGTTGGCACAGACCAATGTGCGGGCGATCGCCCCTGTCGCGGCGCTTCTTGCTGCCAAAGCCGTCGGCATTAATGTCTCTGATCAAACACTGGGTGAAGTGTTGGCACAGCATCCCCAGATTGGACAGCTACGCTTAAAGGAGATTGATCTTTCTCGCTTTCCTGTCACCTCTATTCCCAACCTGCAAGCAGTTCAACTTCAACAGTTTGAGGGCTGGATGAACAGTTTTGTGCAAAATATTCCAGGGTTAGGACAGGTGCCATTAGGGTCAATGCCCAACCCGATTAGTGAACTGGGTAGCCTGGTCATGCGAGTTGATCAGGTGTATGGTCCAGCAGAAGCACAACGTAACAACACGATTTCTGGCTCTGATGTCCAGGGCTTTTCTGTACCCTGTGCTGAAACAGATTGCGCCTATGTTGAACTCGATGATTTAGAAAATGGTGGGCGGAATGCGCGGGGTAGGCTGGAAGGAAAACAGTGGATTTCGGGGAAATACCAGGAAGTTGAGGGGGGTTGGGGTATCTTGCGATCAGTGAATGGTGGGCGAGAACCTACAGGGCGCTTACCGTTTGGCTCTGCTTTCAAAGTCGTGGTGATGGAGCCAGATGAAACCACGGATACCGTAAACACCGCTTTATTCTTCCGCTTCTGTGCGAATGCACTCGGCTGTACACCTTATTTCATTGGTCCCGTGCCGTTCTTTACCTACAAAGTCAATGCTTTGATGTTTGTAGGCGATTTGAGCGATCAACGAGCTGCTGCGGCATCTCAGCCCACGGGAGCCAGCCGAGAACCTGGAAGTAGTCAAACTACTGCTGGCAATCGGGATGGGGGAAATCCCTGTAATTTAGATGGCAGTAGTCAGCCTGTGTCGGCACGATCCTTGCAAGGGATTGATTTAGATGCATTGGCGGAATCGATCGCTAGCATCGAAAGTGCTGGAAGTGGAGGTTACCAAGCGGTTGGAGTTCATACGTGCGCGGATGGTGGAAGCAACTGCGGACGGGGGTTAGGACGTTACCAGTTTATGAGCTACAACCCCTATGCAGCTCAGTTAATTGCTGCCAAACCAGGAGGACAAGGATTCTTAAATCGTATTGAGCAGGGTTATCAACCCACTAATGCGGAAATGTTTCAGTTCTTTCCGCCTGCCGATCAAGATCGTGCTTTCATGGCAGACCTCGCCAATAAAATTCAGGTGACGCGGAGACAGATCGATCCAACGACAAGACAACCTTTCACGGGCGATCGCTTACTAGAACGAGTGGCTCAAAAACATTTTGGTGGCGATTACAGTCGTGTTGATGGTGGCGGTTCCGATGCATTGGGTCGTTTGAGCCTACGAGACTACGGTCGCGCTGCTGTGACTCGCTATCGCAATGGTGGCAATAGCACACTCACCTGTGCTCCCAGCGCCACCCTGACAACCGCTAATGCTTCTGGAACGAAAAGCAATGATACAACCTCGAACCGTGGGACACCCGGACAAGCTACCGGAAAGCTAACTAACCCTGCTCCAGGCTTTCCAGTGACCAGTGAATTTGGTCCTCGCTCCAGTCCCTGTGCTAGTTGTAGCTCTAATCATGCTGGCATTGATATCGGAACACCGATCGGGACACCGGTTCGGGCGGCTGATGGGGGCAAGGTTCTTTACGCAGGTTGGCTATCAGGCTATGGCAAAACCATGATTGTGGAACATGCCAATGGCAGGATGACGCTCTATGCTCACCTGGATTCAATGGACGTGAGCGCTGGCACAGCTGTTCGGCAGGGGCAGGCGATCGCACGTAGTGGGCAGAGTGGCTTGGGCACTGGACCTCACCTCCACTTTGAAGTGATTGAAGGCGCTACCCCTGGTAACTGGCGCAGCGGCTCTTCCATCAATCCCAGACAGCGGGTTCAATTCTAAGGAGGAATCAATCATGCAATCCCATCAGCGATTTTCACTGAGATCGATTGGCAGACGTTTGACTGCAACCTTCTGGCTACCCTTAGCAGTAGGAATGTTGCTCACTATCGGCTTAGGGTATCTTCCGCTTGACGCTCAAACCCCTGGAATCCCAGAAACCGTCAGTCGTTGCATTCCTCAACAAACTCGACAACCCATTGTTCGGAGTGAACTGATCGGCTCTAGTCGATTACAGGGCAAGGACTATTACTTACTAGCAACCTATACCGAAAGTAGCCAAGCACCAACGAATCTGATCATCGCGGTTACGAATGGACGCTGTGAGGAAGTGTTTTTTAACCCGATGGGCGATCGCGTTCCCTTTGCTAGTGTTGTGCCCCAGTCCGTTGCTCAACAGTTGACGTTGGCACGATTCCGGCGAGAGATTCAGCGGCTTGGCAAAGATCGCTTCCAGCAACAGGTCAACCAGGGCGCAGCCTCCACCCAGAATCCTACCTGGTTTGCAGAGGAAGTCTGGGCGCTGCGGCAGTTGGGCATTGCTATCCCTGCTAATGTTCAGGTTCAACAGTGAATGCAAGTTGAGAAGGAAACTCGCTATGACAGATTTGGCTTCCAACCAGGCTCCAATTCAGCAAGAACTGAGCACACCCACCATCCCTGCACCACCTCACTGGTTATGGCAGGTAGGATACTGGTTTCGCGTCGGTTTTAGCCTTTTTTTGCTGTTATCGGTACTTATAGGCATGGCAGGTTGTAGTTCCAGTGCTGCAACGGTTCCCTGGCAAAAAGCGACAGCAGTAGTCCCTGAACCTGTTTTAGAACAGGTGATTCAAGCGAACACTAATCTGGACATGGCACAAGCTAAAGAAACCCTGCTTGCCTGGACTGTAGAAGGAAAAGCAGGCAAACTGACGCTGTTTAATTTTAATACTCCTAAGTTGTGTGGAGCCTTGGGTTGCCTCTACACTGGCTACTGGTTAAGGGAGAATCAATCCGCAGTAGAGGTGTTCCAGAACTATCTCAACCCTAACCTTCCAGCCAACAAACCGCTATTTCAAGTCGGAGAAAACCGGGGTCAGGCTCTGCCCTGTCTAGAGGTATTACAGATGGAGGGCAATCGCTTACGGCAATTGAATTACTGTTTTAATGGCGATCGGTATCAGCTTGCCGATAGTCAACTCTTCACGTCCTGAATGACTTTCAACATTAGTCCTTCAGCAGCAAGCAAAAAAGCTGCTGTAGCCAATTCAGCTCCAGCAGGGGTTGATCCAGAACAATTAATAGAGATAAATTAGACTACTCCTCGTCATCATCCAAGTCATCATCTTCAAAATCAAAGTCCTCATCATCTAACTCTGCATCTGAGTTCTCCAGATCATCCAGGAAATCTTCATCCTCTTCGATCTGCTTGATTTTCCTTGGGGGTTTTGTAGAAGGTTTAGCATTTGAGGCTTTGCTAGCCGTACCATTCTTGTGAGGCGGCAATACCTCGACTTCAACCGCTTCTACCTCACCTGGCAAGGCAGGCAGAGATTGAGGTTCCGTGAATCCTGCGATCGCATCATGTTGCTGCCAGATCAGCGATTTTGCTGTAGGAGTGCCCAAATAGAGGAGAGGCAAGGTTTCGATCGTCGGTTTGGTATATGCCACCGTCTTACAGCAGTCGTGTTTGTTCTTGCCCTCCCCTTCCTTGACGGCTTTGAACTCCACCTCCAATACTCCCAAACTCCGCCATCGATCGTTCTTGCCGCTGAAAGGCACATTGAAGTAGTCAGCGAATGTTTTTTCCAGGGCACGGTAGAACTCCTCACGGGCTGATTTAAAGCTCCAGAGCGCGACATTTTTGAACCGCACCACGATCGGCATCGTATGCAGGGGTTGATTATCCTCATCCAGAAACAACAGCGCATGTTCTGAACAGACATCCATCGATTTCTTGTCCAGACTATTGCGGTATTCGTCATAGAGTCCAACAACCGTACCGCCCAAATCTTCCACATCCGACTTGTAGCGAATGTATTCGGGCACAAATGCCAGCACGAGCAACCGGGCTTCCGTAATCAAAAGACCCGTCACATCTTCAGTGAAAGTAACGGTCGTGAGGTCATCTTCATCCGGCATCGCAAGCCAGCCCGCTTTTTCCAACTGATCGATCGGAATTAGAATCCCGGCTGGCTTATCATTAACCACAATGCCGTAGGGCAACTGCGGTCGGCGCACCTGATTGTAGACATCGCTGAGTAGATCTGAATCAACTTCAAACTCGTCTGGTTCCGTCCTTCCGGTTCGAGCTGTACGAGAGCCAGTTGCCGTAGTTGATTTTGGTGATTTGGGAGTAGTCGTCTTAGCACCCATTCTGGCAGTGCTGGTAGAGTTATTTCTAGAATTCGTTGGTTTAACCATTGCAGTGCAGCCAAATGAATTATCCCTAAGCTGAGGCGTTAGCCTGAGAAGTCGCCTAAAGCGGGATTTGGAATATTGAGCCTTTGGACATCGCGAACTGACAAGTCAGCGCAAGCTATCGCATCTCCTCACCCCCTAAAAAAATGTCCAGGTAGCTGATCCACTCATCGACCTGCGATCGTTAGAATTTCTGCCAGAATCTCAGCCTTTTACTATGCCTCTCCCCTTGCCGACCCGTTGGAACTCCCTGTCTGGCAGTAAAAGTTCTACATCTACTGCTTTAATGCAGGTGCCATCCCATCCCCAACCACTGGCAGCGATCGACTTTGGCAAAATGCTTCAGCAATACAACAATCCTCAAGGTTGGATGATGCTGGGTGGGTTGGTGGTCGTATTATTGCTGCTCCGCATCAGTGGATCGAGTAAGGGCAAGATTACGACAGGCAAGCTATGCGGCACTGCCGAGAAACTATCTGCAACAAACCTGTCGCTCAAACAGATTCGGGAGCGCAAACACAATAAGGTAACGCTTTGGTCTGGCACACCTCGTTACTGGGCGAAAGGAGCGTGGCGCGGGGTAATGACAACCATCCAAACCACATTGGGAGCATCTCCAACGGTTTGGTTTCCCAGTTCTGAACGAGGTACACTGGTGATTGGTGCTCCTGGTTCTGGAAAAACATACTCCACAATCGATCGAATGCTGGAAAGTGCTATGCAACAAGGCTTTCCCATTCTGCTCTACGATAAAAAGGGTGATCAGATGCGCCTCCATGCACCCCTGGCAGCGCGGTATGGGTATCAGGTCAGAGTGTTTGCACCGGGAGAAGCCTTCAGTGGCGTGATTAACCCGTTGGATTACATGCGGGATGCGCGAGATGGAGTAATGGCAGGGGAGATTGGTAAAGTCATTAATCGCAACGCCAGAGAGGGTGATGGCGGACGGAGCGATGAATTCTTTACCAAGGCAGGAGACTTGCTGACAAAGGCATTGCTGCAACTGGTTAAAGGTTCCCGTTACCCCGATATGGCAATGCTCTACGCCGTGTTGCGCCTGCCTAACTTGGTGCATCGAATCGATTATGCGGTGCAATCCAAACAGTTAGATGAATGGGTCGCCACCTCTTTTGTGCAGTTCCTCAGTGCGAAAGACGCTGAAAAAACAATCTCTGGTATCCTAACGACCGCCGCAGGCACCTTCTCATCGTTCATTCAAGCAGACCTGCTCCGCGCCTTTATTGGCAAATCCACGATTCCAACTCGCTTGGAAGGACGAGAGCTTGTAGTGTTCAAGCTGGATGATGAGCGCCGCAGTGTGGTGGGCCCGCTGCTGGCTGCTGCTATTCATTTGATGATTGTGGGAAATCTCAGCACACCCCGCAAAGACCCGCTAATTATCTCTCTAGACGAGCTGCCCTCAATCAAACTAGATCGCCTACCCCAATGGATTAATGAATACCGCTCCAATGGCGCTTGCTTCATCCTGGGTATTCAAAGCTTGAATCAGCTTTATGACATTTATGGAGACAAGATGGGTGCCGCGATCGCTTCTGCTTGTAGCACTCATGTCTTGTTCAATCCCGGTAATCATAAAACCGCTGAGGATTACTCAAAACGGTACGGTGAAAAAGAAGTGCTAATCAAGAATCGAACGACAGGGCGATCGCTCGGCGGACAAATGAGCCGCTCGATTAGCTGGAGTGAAAATCTGCAAAAAATGTCGGTGATCAGCGCCGATGAAATTCTCAAATTTCCTCAAGGCAAGTGCGTGATCACCAGTCCTGGCTATAGCTCAGGTGGGCAGGCATCGATTCCTTACCCGTTGATTATTCCTATCTCTAAAGCAGATGAGAAACGCGCCAAGGAGAGTGAGGCGTTATGGGAAGCGCAAGTGCGAGCAGGCTTAGAGAGCCAAGTGGCTATGCCAGACGTAAACGCACTAACTCAAGCTTTGTATGAGCGAATTGAAGAAGCAGAAAGAATGTTACCACTTCCCGATGAAGGAGCAGGATCAGACTCGTCACCAAAAAGTGGTGTTGAAACTGATGCACTTGATCATTTCCCTAAACGAACTTTTACGCCTTCTGGCTTGCAGTAGCAGTGATCGCTCAATCCCTTACGAGAATTTACAAAGAAGGCTTGAGAATCCTTTCATTTTAGAAATATTTCTTCAGCCGTAGTAATGATAGATGTATGCTTTTATCAGGTAAATATACTTAGCCAGTTAAGGTGTACCCCTCTGTCTAGACAGTTTTAGGTTCAGTATGGCTGAGCAGATTTGTCAGGTTCTATCCTGGTTTTTCCAGGGGAGGTTTTGTTATGACGACTGATGGAACCTTTGATACCTTAACAGTTAACGGTAAAACTACGTTAAAAGGCAAAACTTTTATACAGGATGAGTTACACGTTGAACACTTAGATCTGCCTAATACAGAAATACTATTAGCTCCACATAGTGATATCTGTACTATTCAAGCAACGAAATTCGTCCCGCCGATACCAACAGGGGGAATACATCCTGGCTCAGGGGGAGGTGGTCTGAATCCAGGAGGGGGAATACATCCTGGCTCAGGAGGAAACACGCCAGGTTCGGAGGGGGAGATACAACCCGCTGACGGCGGAAAGGTATTACCATTTCCTCTGTCACTCCAGCTTAGTGGGGGGAAGGTTGGTATTGGGACAGCCATTCTTACTAGAGCTAAGCTAGAAACAGCTGGTATGGTGGGGAATACCTTGGCACTCTTTGGACAAGATGTTCAAGGAATTTCTTTAGTGGGCAGCTATCCTAGTGTTGGTTTCAATGCGTATTTCAATAGTGGCTGGAAAGCAATTTCCTCCGGGTTTACTGGTTCAATCGATGTGAAGCCGGACGATGGTCGGCTGACTTTACATACAGGACAAAAAGCGGCAACAGCAGATGCTTCAACTACCCACTCAGCCAGAGTAACGGTTTTAAATGATGGCAGAGTTGGTATTGGGACAACAACACCAAGAAATCCTTTGGCAATTCGTGGACAAGGGCGTGGGGAAGAATTGATTAGCTTTGAAGATCCGCAAGGAAAAACAAAGTGGCATATCAACCAAAATTTTGCAGGTCAGAATCCGGGGTTAAACTTTGTAGAAACTGGGGTAGCCGATGGCAGGCTATTTATCAAGGTTGGAGGCAATGTTGGTATTGGAACAATCAACCCACAGGAAAAATTACATTTTGAAGGAACGATCCTAGTTACGAAAGATGTCGTCCTGCAGGGCGAAGATTGCGCTGAAGATTTTGATGTTTTGTTTACAGAAGCGGTTGAGCCAGGAACCGTGATGGTGATTGATCAAGACGGTCAATTACGAATCAACACAGAAGCCTATGACAAGAAAGTTGCAGGTGTCGTTTCTGGTGCAGGCAAGTTTAAACCAGGGATGGTTCTTGGTCGGCAATCTGAGCAACGGAATCGAATGCCGATCGCCCTGATGGGTAAGGTTTACTGCAAAGTAGATGCTCAATACGCACCAATCGAGATTGGAGATTTGCTGACTTCTTCTTCTACGCCTGGTCATGCCATGAAAGTAAGCGATCCCCTAAAGGCTTTTGGTGCAGTCATTGGGAAAGCTCTAAAGCCCTTGAAATCAGGCACAGGATTGATTCCCATTATTGTTGCCTTACAGTAGCTACCTCTACTAACCCTTCATAGGGCTTATATCAATAGCTCTACATTATCTAAACCTTCAATCAACAAGGTGTTTCAATTTTTCATCAATTTGATTTCCATGAAATACCTATAAAACTTAGATTGAGTCTGGAAATAGAGGTGAGATATGTCTAATCTGAGTGTAAGACAGTTTCTAAAGGATAAAGGAGCCGACCCATATCAGGGTGTCAAACATCTTGCAAAAGCTCTACATATTAATAGCTTGCGGTTGCTATTGTGCGGTGGTTATGAGATCCGTGGAGATATTTACAATGAATGGGAGAGATTAGGTCGGGGAGCAGGGAAACTTGGTTATGCCATTAGCAACCTGCAAGTGTTAAATCCTGAACACTCAAACACTAAAGGTCAAAAGTTTGAGAATGGTGCAATTATCGATTTTGGCAATGGTGTTCTTTCTTCAGCATTGAATGATGGAACAGTATTACCAGAGACTCCTTATGTATTGACCCTAGAAGAGATACAGTGTACAAAGCAGACGAAGGAGGAATTTGGTGCAGACAAATTGTGGATACGACTTATCGTGACAACAAGTCCTTCCTTAAATGGAGGTGAGCTAAACCAAATTATTGATTATAAGAATGACAATGTTCATGCTGGAGATCATTTTTATGTAGGTCGTGTTTTGTATAGTGGGACATTACCAGAATATATGGAACTAGCCTATATGGCGATCGAAGTTGATCTTGAAAGCGATGCTGAACAGGTCATGAATACTTTTGCAGAGAAGATCAAGATAGCCACTACGCCAGTATTTAACACTGGTAGTGCTGTTACCGAAACTATTCTATGGTTCAATATTGCAATGAATGGAATTGGTATAACCGCTTGTGAAGCAACTGGTCCAGCTAACCCTGCATTCTGGATTGGCGGAATCGCAGGTACAGCCTTAGAGGGTGTTCTTTTATTGGCGCGTTCCTGGTATGAAACTGAACTTATCGGAGCTTTTCAAAGAAGCATTGATGGCTTAGAAATACAAAAAGTAAGCCTTGGCACATCACCATTACCACCCGGAACGGGACGTGTTCCTATTGAAGTGCCCATAGTTGGCTCATCGGGCAATCTGAGAGTGTTAATGCTTGTTTCGTTTAATCACTATCCTGACGGGGATATAAAAGAGATTCGACGTTTCATTACTGCAGATACAGATACGGAAGTTGATTACACCTTCACTTTTCGACATTGTGTTGGTAATCGAATACCTGAGGCACCACGTAATTTATCAGTGGAAACCAACCCATATTACATTATGGACTACAGTCATGATCCACCTCACAAACATTGGGCAGGTGTAGAAAACATAATTTCTTGGATAGGTGACGGCGGTATCAATAGAGGGTTTGAAGTTGAACGATTAATTGTTAACAAAGATTCACAGTTTATAAAGATAGCATCGTTTTCTGCTCACCACCTTGATCAGCAAGAAAGTTTTACAGATACCCGCGATCATCTCGATGTGAATCCAGGTGATGAGATTAAATATCGGATAAGAACATACAACCAAAACGATTATAGTCCGTATTCAGAAATCTTGTCTGTAATAGTTCCTGATTAATTGCAAACTACATAAAGTTGAATTTTAAGAAATAGAAAAGTGAGGTTTTGTTATGCCTGATGCAAACTATGACAATTTGAAAGTTACCCAAAAGCTACAACTGGGTGATAAATGGTCGTTATTTGGCAATGGCGATCCTCGTGCTAATGATGAATGGCTGAGACTATTGAATAAAGATGGCTCAGACTACAGTGGAGGATTAGCAACTCAGAAACTGTGGACAAAAAGCTTGTGCGTTCAAGAAGGGGATATAGTTATAAGTCGGACTGGCGGGCCGACAAGCAATATGACAACCTTTGTTGCCCAGAAACTGGATCCTCCCTCTATTAACTGGCAGCATGATAAATCAGGAACAAATCCTGTCTGCTATGGCTATTTGCAAGTCGGAGATTTCGGAAACACTAAGGAGTTTAGATTTGTTGCTGAAAACAAATCTAACTTTACTTTTCTAAATGGCAACGTTGGCATTGGAACAACAACTCCGGCAACTAATGCACGATTGAACGTTGTTGGTGGAGCAATCGCTGTGGCAGCCTCTCCCTATACTGCTGATGCTGCTATTCATATCAGATCTTCATTTGGAGGCTTCGATCGGCTGCTTCAGATGAGTCCAGATAGCCCTTCAAAGCCTGGATTAAATATTGTTGCATCAATGAGTGCGGCTGGAAATGAACAATGGTGGGCATGGGGAGTTACAACTGATCACAAGTGGAGAATCCATAGCGGCACTGTACTTGATGGTACTGACGGATTGACAATTAACACATCTGGTAATGTTGGCATTGGGAATTTCAATCCGGAGGCAAGGTTACATCTCTCAGATAACTCTAGAGGATCTATAAAAGCTTTTTCTACATCCGGAGTAGGACATGATTTTGGCTATGATGGTGGACCCGACAACATATTTTGGTTTGCTCATACAGGCACAGAGAATGGAGAGACTTCATTTCTATGGGATAGTGGGGTTTCTCCACCACGAGTATTGCTGACCCTAAAAAATAATGGTGATATCCACGTTTCAAAGGATATCGTTTTGGAAAATGGTGCCGACTGTGCTGAAGATTTTGATGTCTTGGGTGCAGAGGTAGTTGAGCCAGGAACCGTGATGGTGATTGATCAAGAGGGTCAATTACGAATCAGTACAGAAGCGTATGACAAGAAAGTAGCAGGTGTCGTTTCTGGTGCAGGTGAGCTTAAACCAGGGATGGTTCTCAATCGACAATCTGAGCAACGAAATCGCATGCCGATCGCTCTAATGGGTAAAGTTTATTGCAAAGTTGATGCTCAGTTTCGAGCGATCGAAGTGGGCGATCTGCTTACAACGTCTCCAACTCCTGGTCATGCCATGAAAGCGATCGATCCATCAAAGGTTTTTGGTGCAGTTATTGGCAAAGCCCTGAAATCTCTAGAAGCAGGCACAGGATTGATTCCCATTATTGTTGCCTTGCAATAATAAAAGCTGAGGAGGTTTTCATGAGTACCTTAAGCTTGAGACAATTTCTACAGCGTAGAGAAGCTAACCCCCAAGCAGGAATACGCCACTTACTAAAGGAGGCTTCAACGAAAAGTCTCAGATACCTGTTAACTTCTGTCACCTTTGGGCTAAATATCGTCAATGGCGACCAAGTTCTACCTCGTCTCAAAAGAGATCTTGACCTGGCTCAACAAGAGATCAACCTGTCGATGTTTTTGTTTTTCAACGATTCAGCAGGTCAAGCAATTGCAAATATCCTTATCAATAAGGCATCTAATCACGAGCATCCTGTCCGAGTACGGGTACTCCTGGATATTCTCAAAACACGAGCTGGTCATCCATGGACCAGAGACGACACGATGGGACTGGTTTCGCGTCTGCGGGAGAGCGGTGTAGAAGTCTTGGATTCCGGTATCAACTATGACAAAGTTATTGCGACAGGCAATCCCCAATTTGACAGTAATGCGGCTGACATCCGAAATACAGTTGGTGTAGATAAAGCGATAAATGATCATCGAAAACTCATCACAATTGATGGCACGGTTGCCTACTGTGGCTCGGCTAACATTGGTGCCGAGTACCTCTACGATGCTCCCTACGATCCAAACCAGAAGGATAAGGATAAGTGGCATGATGGGCTTGTCCGTTTTGTAGGTTCCATCGTGCCTCAACTGGATGAGGTATTTCATGAGCGATGGGTTTTAGATGGAGGACAGGATTATCAACCTCTGTCCTTTAACCCAAACCATCCTGCTCAACTAGAAGGCTATGCTCTAAACGCTTTTAAGATTGTTCCTGGACAACCATCGGGTAGACCAAACGGCATACGCGAACTTTTCCTGCAGATGATCAGCAATGCTCAAAGTTCAATTTTCATTGAAAATCCCTACATGTACCATCCAGCAATTGTGGATGCTCTAGAAGCCGCCAAGAAGCGTAACTCAGCACTCCAGGTTGATTTAGTATTGCCTGATGAGAGCTTAAATGATAGTTTACTCTCTGCTGACGCTCAACGGTTTCGCTATCAACGCTATCTACCTGTAGGAATTAATGTGTTTGAATACCAAAATCACTTTAATCACCTAAAGATTGCGACTTTTGATGAAAGGTATGCAATAGTAGGCTCAGCCAATTTGAACTACCGTAGTCTAGAAGACGATCGAGACTTTGAATTAGTTGTGCTAGTGGATAGTCCTGGATTTCTCCAAAGTGTCAATTCCCATGTACGGGACATAGATAGCGCTCGGAGTAGACAATTCAATCTAAGCGATGTTAAGGGACACGGCTCTTATTTCTGGCCCATCAATTGCCGTAATCTAGCAACGATCGCGGGCGAGGAAGCAAGAGAAATTTGACCGGGATATGCAGTCCCTATTGGAGGTAAACCCTCTTTAAAGGAACATAAATTATGGCTAGCTTACGCCAAGCATTGAAAAGTATAGGTAAGAACCTACCTTGTAGAGTTCCAGGAGATCTTGAGTCTGGGTGGCGAGCAAAAAGTTTACGGAAAATCTTACAACTAATCGATACACAATCAGATTTTACCGAGTTTCGCGTTGCAGATTGGTCGCGCCATCCTAAAAGACATAATGGATATGACTCAGTGACCCATCAATATAGAGACTCCTATATACATGCAAAGACATGGACTTTATTGTTTGAGTGTGGAAATAAAAATACACAAAGTCCTAGATTATTGCCAGGAAATTCAGGTCCAACGCCACAACAACTACTCGATATCAAAAAAGGAATCCTTAAGATGAAAGGTATTTCCGGTTTTGACATCACGGTAGAAAAGCAAGTGAATAATCATTTCGTCCAAGTTGCGAAGAAAGCAAAAAGCATTCAGGAGCTAGACACCAATGATCTGGATCTAGAACTTGGCCATTTAAGCATCGATGTTCCTAAAGATGAATCAACCCAAGTTCTTATCCGAGTAAGTCTTACTGTACACCTTGGAGGACGGAGTATTTCTAGATCACAGAAAGTGTATTTACAGGAGTTTTTAGTCGTGTCATTGGGAGATTCTTTTGCCGCTGGCATGGGAAATCCAGATTTTGAAGGTATTTCATTTCGACAAGTTTTTCATCCTCCAGACTGCTTAATGAAAGAGGAGGCAATTTGGCAAGAGAACACTGAAGGCGCTCATCGCTCATATAAATCAGGGCCTTCACGTGCAATCCAGAATTTAGAGGAGATCACATTTTATGATGAGAACGGTACTCTTCACTTAAACTGTATTACATTTCTCACTTTTGCCTTCTCCGGTGCAAAAACCAAACACTTGTACCTAGATCCACAAGCAGGTTGGCAAGGTGTTAATCAGGTTCTCGAAGCTCAGCGTGCTGTTGGCGAAAGACCAATTGACGCTTTGCTTATATCGATTGGAGGTAATGATACAGGATTTCCACAAGGGCTTCAAAAGCTGATGGCTGAATGGAAAGACCCTCTACAAAACTGGATTTCGGTGCTATTAGGTTCCCCATCCCTATTGGTTAAGTTTATCTTAGCATTAGTTTTAACTAAAACAGTTCCAAATACAAGGGAAGAAATACGAACTGAACTTCAAAATAACCTTAAAGGTTTATTGCCTCACTATGAAAATTTGGCACTTTACATTGATCTATATTTGAGTCCACGCGAGATCTATATTACAGAGTACCCCTTGGGATTTTTTGATTATCAGGATGGTAGCAAGGGTGGTTGTGGTATCTTCGCAGAGATTGAACAACAAGATATTGTCATGGTTAAGGAAATAGGACAACAATTGAATCAAATAATATCTGAAGCTGTTCAAACCATTAATAAAAATTTTGCTAACAGACCTGCCAACACCTCCTGGTTTTATATTGATGGCATTGATGCAGGCTTTGCAGGGCATGGATATTGCGATTCTGACAGTTTTTTTGTCAGTTGTGAGGAATCTTGTCTTATACAAGGTGACCTCTTTGGAACAATGCATCCAAACGCGAAAGGACATAGTATTTATGCTAGGCAGATTGCTAAATTTTTACAGCAAAATACCCTAGCCAAAGGTTCCTCAACATCACGGCTTCCGCTCAAACCTCCAAATCCTCCCTATGAACTATCAGCAAGCAGTGGAACATCAGTTTATGACTTTAGGAAGGTTCATATCTATTGGATGTCGAACAGCCTTAGCGATGCTGGGTATGAACTTGAGCGAAGACGACAGGGAGAAAACAGCTTTGTTTGGGTAGCCTCAATCAACGCACACTTACCCTCAACTGAGGGAGCAAATTATGAAGACACGATTGCAGATGGACTAGGTGGACAGACCTATGAGTACCGAGTTCGCGCCTATAATCGAAGCAGTTATAGTGCTTATTCGCAGATCCTAACCGTAACACTAACAAAGCAGGTTCAGTGTAAATTTAGCTCAAATTCTTTGAGTTTTGGTAATGTTGTCACAAAAGACATTGAAACTCTCTGGCTGACAATTAGTAATATTGGTACTTGTATACTTGAAATTGAGATTCAGGCTTCACCCAAAGACTCTTCATTTCTCTGGAGCAATGTCAGTGAAGTGCTATCTCCAGGGAGTCAATGTCAAGTTCAAGTTGATTTTGCACCAACTGCATTAGGATTTCAACAAAAGAGCCTTACTGTGACTATCAACACTAGCGGCGAAACTTCTCAAACTCACCAAATTCAATTGAGTGGAACAGGAATTCGTGGTGCTACTAAGTAGTATTTCAACTTGTACTAATCCCAACTATTTTGAAAGCACTTTAATCTCTATCAGATTCGTTTACTAAATTGGAGCAAAAAGATATGCTATCGCCGCTCAAAGACTTAGTTGACTTGTCAGACAAACTTGGCATTATCCAGGTTGTTAAATCAAAGCTGATTAATCAACCAGATCCTGCAGCTGATCACTTGTTTGCTGCGCTAGAGGAAATATCTAAGATTTATCTTGCTCTTGAAATTGAACTCACTCGCTATCTTTCCCTGACTTTAGAACCGGATCAGAAAGCTGAAGAACGCAAGGCTCTCATAGAGCTTGAAGGTGGGCAGATTACTGCACGTATGTCTGCTGCACGAGGTCACTGTAGCAAAATCTTCAATATCTACCAGCGCTATTTGACTCCGTGGTTCCAACGGGTGTTAGCACCTGAAGAGCAATCCATGATGCAGAAACTTTTCAGCGATCTGTCAGTAGCAGACAGGGGAATGATCGACATTATTTCCAAGGTTTCCATGTGGCTAGAAGCAAGAGCCACAGAAACTCTAAATTTGATTGATGCCGATAATTTCCAGTCAGCAAAACAACGGGTACGCAAAGCTCGTGAAGAGGTGGCTCCTGCACGTAAAGCAATTTCAACTGCGATGCGCCGTATCCGTGAACTAGAAGCAGACTTTATAGAAATTTCTGGCGCAGTAGCTTAGGTTGTCTACGATCCAAACTACGAAGCTGCATCTCCTGCCACCAGATTGTGGCACACTCCGTCAAACCTTCCAACCGATACAGCCACTGGTAAGACTGCTCTTCCGTTTGTACGCACCAGATTCCTACAACCATGCCAACCTCCTTGGTTGTTCTGACTTTAACGATTTGGAAGAATGAAAACTCTGGCATTGGCACTGTTGGGTTTAAGACTGGAATTGCGCATGTAGGATCATTTGATTGTGGAGATCGTGTCGTCATGACAAATACCTTGTATTTTTTCAGGTAAGGGGTGGAGTGAAATACTGTTAATTCCTTGCTACAGAGGCATTTCTGGAATCGCATCTAAGTTCAATAGCACCGAATAATCAGTGTTCGTGTGGATTTCAGGCACTGGAAGCTTGGTAGGCTGAGTCAGAAGCTGCATTAACCACTGTTGCGTCTGATCCTGTTGCGTTTGATCCCACTGCAATCGGAGTTTTTGAGCTGGCAGAGATGGATGCAGTGCCAAACCAATCAGGGATAATTTCTCTGGAGGAATGGCGTAATGCACAGCCATCACCCAAAGCTTTACAGCATCTTGCCAGGTTGGTTTTGCAGAGCGAATCGCCCATTCATACAGTCTGGGCATCCCTCGTCGAAGACCGTAGTTAACCTGAACCTGAATGAAAATTGGAGTGTCCCCAGTCGTCAGAGGAGCAATCATTGGCGCATCAATCCAGAGTTTCTTCCTACCCTGGAAAAGCTCTGGAACCAGTTCTTGGACTTCAGTGACCCATCGAGCAATCAATGGGTGGGCATTCAAAAGAGGTTGCACGGGTAGTCCCAGAAATAGCTGTTTCATCAACAACTGGAAGTTAGCTGGATCGGCTGGATCAAATGCAAATTCTGATTCATGAGTGCGTAACCCTAAAAGAGGCTGTTGGCTTTGATGGATCTGATGCAGATCAGTCAGGGTAAAAAGTGCCATAGGTAAGAAGGGATAACTTCCTACCTATGCGGCGGTTGTCGCCGCTACAGTCTCTATCTAGGCAGTAGCGGCTCGATTTGTTGGTTAGCCAGACTGGCTTCTAACAACTTTTCCCAGGCGCGAT
>JBBIQC010000014.1:12814-20807 GCA_037442585.1 Oscillatoriales cyanobacterium bin_317 | reverse complement strand
TGCCATCGCAAAAGCAATCAACGCAATGGAAATGAAATCCTCGCGCACATACCGTTCTTTTCGCAACCGCGCCGTCAGAATTCCCGCCAACATCAGACTGAGGGCATGAGTTGGGTGATCGGCAGTCATCCCATCCTGAATCAACCCCAGGGAGAGTCCAGCCAGTGCACCTTGCAGCATCGTTCGTTTGACACTCCAGGCCACAACCCAAATCAGCACCCAATTTGGCCCGATCCCAGCCAGTTCCATTCCTGGCAGTCGGGTCGGAGAGAGTAGCAGGCACAAAACGACCGATGCGGCTGTAACTGCACAGTTGGCCACCACCCGCAGCGCTGGCCGATTCTGTAGCATATCGTGAAAGGATTCATTTCTCATAGCCGGGATTTTGCGGGTTCACCGGGCAGCACATCCGATTGGGATGAAGGGGTGTGAGGGTAAATCGTTGCCCATTCTAGAAAACTGACCGGGGCTGTCAATTCAATCACTGCCTCCGGAGCCGGACTTTTACTCAAGTTAATGGATTCTACCCGACCGACGGGTAACCCTGCAGGAAACAACTGACTTAACGAAGATGTGGTGATCACATCTCCCTGTCGTACATCTGGAACTTTATCAAAAAATTCCATGGTGGCCCGGTTGGAGGATTGTCCCCGGATATAACCCATGTTGCGGCTGCGGCTGACCGTTACCCCTACCCGACTGGAGGGATCACTCAACAGCAGCACGCGACTGGTATTGGGGCTAACCGAAATAACACGGCCAACCACCCCTCCCGGTGCTGCCACTATATACCCAACCTTGACACCATCCTGACTCCCCCGGCCCAACACGACATGCTGCCACCAATGGTCTGCGCTGCGACCAATCACTGGAGCGGTAATACCAGTCTGTTTGGTTGCGGAAACATAACCCAGCAAGGCTTGTAGCCGTTGATTTTGACTTTCTAACTCAGTGAGTCGTTGCTGTAGTTCCTGAACTTGAGCATTTTCCAGAACAACCTTGCGTTCGATATCCGGTTGAAAGGGGCGAGTCAGAAGTTGGTAGGTTTCGTATAGAGCTGCTCCATGAGTTTGACGCAGAAAAGCCGCAGCACCCAGAGCTAGACTAGCCAGAACGATCTGTAGTCGGTGACGATCCCACCAGCGACGCAGAGTAAACATGCAAAAAGAAAGGGGTGGCTGGACAACAAAGGGAAATCAAAGAAGTTGAAGCTGTAAACAGAACGGCTAGGGATTGAAAAATGGCCAGCGATCGCAGCAATCCAGACTAGAAGTTGCGCGAACGACCACTGAAGACGCGCTCCAGTTGCTTAAAGTTCTCCAGAACCCGGCCAGTTCCCAGCACCACGCAACTTAAGGGATCAGCAGCCACATGCACAACGATTCCAGTTTCGTGGCTGATTAGTGTATCCAGTCCTTTGAGCAGCGCACCACCTCCAGCCAGCATGATGCCGCGATCAATGATATCGGCAGCCAGTTCAGGAGGAGTTCGCTCCAGAGTCCGCTTCACTGCATCCACAATCACCGCCAGGGGTTCGGCCATACTTTCGCGAATTTCGGCACTTTTCACCGTCACGGTTCGGGGTAATCCTGAGAGGAGGTGCAGGCCGCGCACATCCATCTGAATGTCATCGTTGATCGGATAGGCTGAACCGATCGTGATTTTGATTTCCTCTGCGGTGCGTTCCCCAATCACCAGGTTATGCACCTTCTTCATATATTGGGAAATCGATTCGCTCAGTTCGTCACCTGCCACCCGCACCGACTCAGTACAGTACCCTGCAAACTGAGAACGGCCACTTCTGTTGTGCCACCACCGATGTCAATAATCATGTTTCCGGTTGGCTCGGCAACCGGTAGGCCAGCCCCGATCGCTGCTGCCACGGGTTCATCAATCAGGTAAACATCCCTGGCCCCAGCTTGAGAAGCCGCATCCATTACCGCCCGACGCTCAACCCCGGTTACGCCACTGGGGATGCCAATCACAATTCGGGGGGCAACCAGGGTCTTCCCTTCATTGACACGGGCGATAAAGTGCTTCAGCATCAACTCCGCCGTATCAAAGTCTGCAATCACTCCATCCCGTAACGGACGAAGCGCGATCACGTTGCCAGGAGTTCGTCCCAACATCCGCTTCGCATCTTCTCCAACAGCCAGCGGAACCTTATCATCCTGGTCGATCGCGACCACGGATGGCTCCTGCAACACAATACCCTTACCAGACACATAAACCAGGGTGTTTGCTGTGCCAAGGTCGATACCCATATCCCGTGAAAGGGAGAAGCGACTGAAAAGACCCACTAGCCTCTATACCTCAAGAACGACGAACTCAGCGAAAAATTTAGATTTTGCAAATCAAAGGTGAATTTTATTACGTTTTTGTACATGAGTCTAGCCAGACCTTCACTGCCTCCATCGTCACCGCATTAAACATTTAGTGTCTGGCTAGAAGGGCAAAGCTACAGTAACACGAAAGCCCAAAGGTCTTTCAATTAACTCACCCCTCTTGGAGTCAAATCAGGTAATTTTTCGGCAAACAAAAAACTATACGATCTCAAGATCACTGGTTTGCCAACAGGAGTATGTCTTCGCCTTGATGAGGTACGAACTTGTGAGAACCAATTACATTAGATATTTCTATAATTTGATTTTTTAGTATAAGCAATATAAATAATTTCACTGAAGGCGATGTTATAGCAAAGCCTCATATCCAGAGAGTTACCGTTGGTGCCAGACCTTCAGCAATTTAGTGGCATTCCGCGACATAAAATATTATATAGAAAGTATTTTCATCGCTGATAGTTGATAGGATACTGGAACGGGTTTAGCACGGCTATGAAGGGTGTTCTACCAGGCGCACAATCCAGGGTGCAAAATTGTGTGGCTTTCTACTCACTACCGTTGCTCTTTGCCAGCAGTAGTTTGAGGTTGAATGCAGATTGAGTTGGTAGTCTTAAAAAACAGGTGTGAAGTGCCCTTCAACAGGGCACCCTAGATAGGTGAATCAAAGTTCCTGACAAATTTGATTTTTCTCTATTTGTATTTGTTGCTCAATCTGAGTTAGCCTAACCTTGCTTCTTATGATACTCAGGGCGATCGCTCGAATTTGTCAGTTGGACTTATCACTACACAGTCAGCGTCAGTGGCTCTGGTTATCGGGGTTTGCTCACGCGGGATGAAATCTGTTTGCCGGTAATAGCCCTCATGGAAAACGAGATACTGACATCAGATTTGAAGGGACAGCGCACTTTAACCACCGTTGTATTTACGGATTGTGTTGGGTTTAGTGCCCGGATGTCAGTAGACGAAGACCATACGCTGGATTTAATTCGTCGCGATCTCCGATTAATGAGGCAGCTTTGTGAAGAATTTGAAGGACGGGTGCTAAAAACGACTGGAGATGGTCTACTGATGTGTTTCTCCAGTGCGGTTAAAGCGGTGGAATGTGCGATCGAAATCCAGCGGGCGATCGCGGAGGCAGCAAGCCATCTGCTTCCCAATGATGCACTCATGCATCGCATCGGTATTCATCTTGCAGATATGTATATCACCGAAACCGATGTGATGGGCAATGGGGTCAATATTGCGGCTCGCTTGCAAACAGAGGCAGATCCCGGCGGCATTTGCATTTCTCAGACGGTATACGATGTGGCCAAACATGGGCTGCAAGTGGCTACAAAATATTTGGGGCCACGAGAGCTAAAGAACATCCGAGAAGTGGTTCCCGCTTACAAGGTTCTGCTGCATCCCGATGACCTTCCAGACGATCCCTATGCAGAAACAGGTCAGACGCTAGAACAGAGTCAGCAACACGAGCGCATTAGAAAACTGCTCTTTTATGTGTGTAAGAATCGGTGGGAAACCGACGAAAGCCAACTCAATCTCTTGAGTCTGCGGGATTTATTTCAGGAATTTTTGGGGTTAGCTTCTAATTTTGAGCAAGCGAGACAATTACTGACCAAAGCAGTCAGTACCCTCAGTAAACGGGCTGAATATTATGCCGTTGCCAATGAAATTCTGACGGAAGCGGCACGGTTTTACCCTCTAGAGCAACCCTTTGAAGCAGCCAAGACGGAGCAGCCCATGCTCCCGGAAACCCCTAATTTACAATCCTGGGCCACCCCTCTCCCGGAAAACAGAGAACAGCAACTCCTCTATCAACAGATTGTTTGGGATCTGGAACATCATCACGAGTACGATCGGCTCAAGAAATTGCTCTATTACATCTGCAAGCGGCAGTGGGAAAGCGATCCCATCCGCCTGGGAGCAGTGAATCCAATGACTCTGGTACAGGAGTTACATCACCTGGCTCCTACCGTCGATCGCCTGCAACAATTGGTGGCCAAATTTGTCCAGACTCTCAATAAACCAGCCGAGTACAGTCTGGTAGCGAGCACACTCTTACGGAGTTTCGCCCGTCTGTATCAATCTCCCAAGGCATCGACCCAATCTGGCCTCTTGCCAACAGCCCCGATTTCAGCCTCCGACTCTGCCCCGCTCCCGGTTCAGGCAGCAATTCCCTCCACTCCAGAACCTAGCCCTTTGTACGGAGCGATCGCCCAGGAACTGGATCGGCATCCCGATGCCCTGCGAATGAAAAAGCTGATCGTGTGCGTCAGCAAAAAACAATGGTTGAGTGATTCCGCTCAACTAACAGGCTTTAGCACTGCCGCTTTAATCGAAGATTTGCATTATCTTGCCCCTTCCCTGGAACAACTTCAGCAGTCCCTGGAGGGAACAGTCAGAAGTCTTAGCAAGCCAGCCGAGTACAGTGCGATCGCTGGAGAATTGATCAATAAGCTCCGCCCCCTCTATACACTGCCTCCCACCCAGGAAACGGTCTTCAACCAGACACCAACCTTATCCCCCGTCCAGTTCACCCCTCGCAATTGAGCCTTCCCGCCAGTCTGCTGCAGTTCCGCCGTCTCTTGCCCCTTGCAGTTTGTTCGACATCCGGTTGGGCATCATAAAGTATGCCAACCCCCTCAAGGCCAAGATTCTTGTGTTTTCAACCCTGTACTCTGATTTTCATTTCAACCACCAGGACTGGTTGGCGCTTAAGCAGTATGAACTGGATGACCTCCTCCAAACCCTACTCGGCACTTGCAAAACGTATACCGATCTGGAACTGCAGCTCTACAACACTGCCAAACGCTTAACGGCTCCCGATGATTTGATTCAAACGGCCGATACTGTTACCAGATGTTTGCGAACCTTCTATATCCACGGTTCTCCTGCACTCCGCACTGGCTCACCCGATGAGGTGACTCAAATGAGTCTGGATGAGTTTGAAGAAGCCACTCAGGGCTTAACCGTCATTGACGAAGAAGATGCCGCGATCACGTCCCTGGAAACGGCAGCTTTGATCGTGGAGGATGATCAGAACCAGCGTTTGGATCCATTACTGAGTCAGGGGCAGTTTGAATGCTATGGATGCCAATGAATTACTAAAGCGGTACAGGGCAGGGGAAATTGATTTTCAGGGCGAAAATTTAGCGGGATTTGATTTCAGCGGTGCAGATCTGATTGGGATTAACCTGGCGGAGTGTGATCTGCGAGGTGCAAATTTAGTGCTGACCTACCTGAATCGAGCGAATTTAAGCAAGGCCAATTTGATGGGTGCCCGCTTAAGTGGAGCCAATTTGAGTCAGGCAGACCTGCTACGCACCAACCTGCAGGATACGGATTTGCATGGAGCCGTGCTCTATGCCGCAGATTTGCGGGGTGCCAACATCACTCTGGCAAACTTGCTGGATGCCAATTTAATCAGTGCCGATTTGCGTAATGTCAACTTGAGTGGTGCCAATTTGCGGGGAGCTTGCCTGCGGGGAGCAAACTTGCGCTACGAGAAGCGATGCTATGAAGGAGCCAATTTACGGGGTGCCGATTTACGAAATGCGGATTTGCGTGGTACGAATTTGACAGGAGCGGATCTCAGCAAGGCCGACTTACGAGGTGCAAATTTGAGTGAGGCCAGTTTACGGGAAGTGTTACTCACAGGAGCCAATCTAACTGGGGCGGAATTACGAGGGACTTTCTTAACCGACGCGATCGCTCCGGAAGCCTGTTTTAAGGAGGCTTGCCTGACGAATGCCAAGCTAGAACGGGCTAATTTGACAGCCGCAGATTTAACGGGTTGCATACTGATTGATGCCAACCTGACCGCCGCTACTCTGGCTAAGATTCAGGCCACGCAGGCGATCATGCGGCGATCGCGCTTCAACCGGGCAGATTTAAGCCGTGCCAATCTACAGGGAGTCGATTTAGCAGAAACGACCTTCATTGAAGCCTATCTAGGAAGGGCCGACCTGCGAGAAGCCAACCTGACGGATGCCAATCTGGCCAAAGCTGAACTCAGCAGCACCAACCTGAGTGGGGCAAATTTGCACGGTGCCACACTGCCAGACGGTTCGATTCACGAATAATCTACGTCCAGATAGATTGTGTGCCAGTTCTACCGTGAAAGCATGGGAACCATTGACCAGACAAGATGGTCATGATTCCAACCAAATACAGCATCTTGGTGTAGACTGCAACACATGGGTTCTTTCCCAGTGTGGTTGAGGTTTTTGAAGGGTTTAGATGTTCACAACACAACACGGTAATCTACTTCCCGTGCCTACGGGAGCGTTACAAATTTCCAGGCGGCCTCTTTCCTTAGGGAACACGACATCCAATCGTCCTGGTGTGAACTCTATCTATCCCATCCGGTTTTCTCTGGTTATTCCCACCTACAACGAGAGCGGTAATATTGAGCGCATCATCCAACAGCTAAGCGCCATGCTGGATGAGGTACTGCCCCATAACTATGAGTTGATTGTGGTGGATGATGATAGTCCAGACCGCACTTGGGAGTTAGCCGAGGCGTTAATCCCAGAGTACCCCTGCTTACGAGTCATGCGTCGGGAAACGGAACGAGGGCTGGCAACGGCGGTAATTCGGGGTTGGCAGGTAGCGCAGGGAGAAGTGCTAGGTGTCATTGACGGAGATCTGCAGCATCCCCCTGACACGTTGTTAAGGTTGTTAAGCGAGTTGGAGCATGGGGCTGATCTGGCTGTGGCCAGCCGTCATGTAGAAGGGGGTGGAGTCAGTACCTGGAGTGCGGCCCGCCGCTTCTTATCACGAGGTGCCCAGTTACTGGGTCTGATGATTCTGCCTCGGGTCGTCAGCCGGGTCAGCGATCCAATGAGCGGGTATTTTCTGGTACGACGGGGAGCGATCGCAGGTCAGACCCTCAATCCGGTCGGGTACAAGATTTTGATTGAGGTGTTAGGCCGGGGAGCGATTGAGCAGATCGCTGAGGTGGGCTATGTATTCCAGGAGCGGGAAGAAGGGGAAAGTAAAGTTACCTGGAAGCAGTACATGGATTATGTGCATCATCTCCTGCGCTTACGAGTTGATTCCGGTCGGTTAGGCCGCTGGGGGGAACGGTTGCACTTTCCAGTAGGCCGCTTCTTGCGGTTTGGGCTAGTCGGCATTAGCGGGTTAGCCGTTGATATGGCTTCTCTGTACATCCTGTACGATGTGCTAGGGATGGGATTAACTCGCAGTGCCATCCTGGCGGCAGAGATTGCCATTATCAACAACTTCCTCTGGAACGATCGCTGGACATTTGGGGATCTAGCCAAACAACAGTCGCAACGAGGCATGGTGATTAAACGGTTCCTCAAGTTCAACATTGTTTGCTTGATGGGACTAATTTTGAAAGTGTTGCTGCTGAACCTGTTCTTTAATGGGTTGCAGATGAATCCTTATCTCGCGAATTTAATCGCGATCGCGATTGTCACCTTCTGGAATTTCTGGATCAACCTGAAGCTGAGTTGGCGGGTAACAGCAAAGTAATCGATTGACCAAGGCATGGTAATAAGTAAAGCTTATTACTGTAAATTCGGAAGAGCCACTTGACTGATTTCTTGGTGCAACAGTTCAGTTTGCCGATATGAGGCTAAGAGGATGTTTTAAAAGTTGATGTTTGTGCGCTCGGCGCACCAAAC
>JBBIQC010000014.1:0-12804 GCA_037442585.1 Oscillatoriales cyanobacterium bin_317 | reverse complement strand
AACTCTAAATTGTTCACTGTCCACTATCCACTCTTTTCCCTTCTGCCTTCTGCCTTCTGCCCGGTTTAGGGTTGCGATCGCCTCAGATATTGTCCTCTCGCTGGGCCGATGATTTGCTGGCGATCGTAAATTAACTGTCCTCGCAAAAAGGTGTTTTTAACCCGTCCCGTTAGCTCCATCCCTTCAAAAGGAGTATAGCCCTGTTGCGACTCTGACTCACTGGCTCGAACTACAAAGGTTTCATTGGGATCCACCAGCACCAGATCGGCATCATAGCCCACCGCAATATCGCCTTTCTGAGGCAGGCCAAACCGTTGTGCCGGGTTCCAGCACAGTAATTTGGCCATCTGGTTATAAGACATTCCCCGTTTGTGGCCTTCACTAACGATGCCGGAAAGCAAATATTCCGTTCCGCCAAAACCCGACTTTGCCAGCCAGATGTTCTCTGGATCCTGGGGACTTGCCTTCTGCTCGGCGGAACAGCAGGCGTGATCACTGACAATCCAGTCCACCTGGCCCTGCAAAACGGCCTCCCATAAGAACTCAACATCAGCCCGCGATCGAATCGGTGGATTCACTTTGGCCCATTTCCCCGTGGGAGCATCCACATCCAGCAGTAGATGACCGACTGTAACTTCTCGCCGGAAATTGATGTGCGGAAAGGTTGATTGCATCATCAGTGCCGCTTCTACCGCTTTCCGGGAACTGAGGTGCAGCAAGTTAATATTCACGCAGTTGGTTTCATGGGCAAGATAGGAGGCAATGCAAATGGCTAACCCTTCTGAGTGAGGCGGACGGGCAGCACTGTAAGCACTTAACCCAGTCAGGCTGGTGTCTTGCTGCACGATTTTGGTGTAAGCGTTGAGGATATCTGCGATTTCACAATGCAGGCTCAGGCTGATGCTGTCTTGCTGGCTGGGGTAGCGTTCCCGCAATCGAGATAGACCCCGCATAATAAATTCAAAGTGGGCAAAGTCGTAGCGGTCTTCCTGGGTGATCATCAAAAACAGGTTCTGATGATTGGAGAGGCCATGCAATCCGTAGCCCCCATAAAACATAAAGATCTTGAACGAAGACACCCCATGCTGCTCAAATAGCCACTCCATCTCGTCAATATGCTGAGGGGCGATCGGGGCGATGTGATAGCCGTAGTCGACATAGAAATTACCGTCTGAAAGGGCTAATACTTCGGGAAAGAAATCTTTGTAGGATCCGCCTTTATTCAGGTAATACTGTCCAGTGCGGATATAGTTGAGGCTGGTGGTCACGCCTCCCATGGCCGCCGCTTTGCTTTCGGTGATGGCATCCTGAGCCAGTGGCTGGTAAATGCCAATATGCATGTGAGCATCGACGACTCCCGGAAATCCCAGTAAATTCTGGGCATCAAACACCTCGATCGCCCGATCGGCACTGATTTCTGGCGCAATTTCAACAAATTTTCCATTCTGAATGCCCAGGTCAACGCGATCGACGGTTGATGCATGCGGACGAACCAGCCGCACGTTTTTGATAATTCTGTCCAGCAATAGAGTGTCAGACACAGGCGCTCTTGTAAAAATCGGTTAGAGCCATTTTCTATCAGAGCTTCTAGAAAGAAAACTTTTAGAATGAAATTGTAACGAGCAGGAGCAGAAGCCACTATTGCTTAATGCGTCCGAATTCTCACGTAGGATGTGTTAGCGATACGTAACGCATCGCATTCTGATATTACTGAGTTCTGATACCTGAATAAAGGAGAAGAGACGATGGCTGAATTTAATGAATACCATCTGGATCCAGCGCAATTTCCGTTTCTGAAGCACCTGCAAGAGCAGTGGCAGGTGATCAGAGATGAGTTCACCCATTTCATGCATAACGCCTCTCCAGAGGAGTTGAAGTTTACGTATGATGTCATGGGGCCAAAAAGTAAAACGATTAAGACGAAAGGAAATTCTAAATACAGTGTTTTCGGAGTGTTATTTCAAGGGCTATTCATTGAGCAATATATTCAAACCCATCAGATCGCATATCCTGATTATCAAACGCAACAGGCGGCTGCAACAGCACTAGCAATCCGAACGAAATATTTCCCACACTTATCTGAATCCATTGAAAAAAACAACTTTAGCAATCAGGATATTCTGAGAAATATTTACTTCGGCACTTTTCATCCGGGATTGGATGTAAAACTGCATGTCAACTATAACCCGCACATGAACAGGGGGTATCTGGGTTTAATTGTGCCAGAGGGAGATGTAGCGATGAAAATTTGCCATGACAAGCTGTACTGGCACGAAGGCGAATTTTTGGTATTAGACCACAGTTACCCCCATTGCCCACATAATTACACAAACTACGATCGCACGGTTCTGGTCGTCGATTTCTTTAAAACAGATCAACCGCGAGCAGATGTCGTTCAGTTTGAAAAAGAACTCGTTACCCAGCGGATGGGCGAAAATCCTTACAGTCTGGGTGTTTTTGGTAAAAGCGATCAAGCCAGTGAAGAGGACTTTATTAAGTATGGTTTAAGCCATCAGTTAGGCTGGGACAAGCAACTAGGCTGACAATTGTGCATCCTGCTAATCCTCAATCCCCGATCCCCGATTCCTGACCCCCAATTCCATTTTCGGCAATCCCAACTCGGTTAATACGGTTTGCCCCAGTGCTTCCATCCATCGCCGGATTTACACTAGGACTGTGGATAAGCAAAGACAGATGGCCTTTTCAGGAACTGTAATCGACATCTGATTTGCCTTCCAGAATCTGATTGTTTAGTAACGATTTGTAACGGAATGTGCGATAGCTGTTACAGAATCGCAACATTCTATCCCTTACTGAGTAGAGCATAGAGGTGAACAAAGTATGGCAATCATTCGTTGGCAACCCTGGCAAGAAATTGACACTCTGCGCCGTCAATTTGATCAACTGTTTGATGAGCTGGCTCCCATCAGTGGGGGCAGTGCGATGAAAACCAATGGTAATGGCTGGGCACCGGCCATTGAGTTGAAGAGTACAGATACCGATGTGATTCTGCGGGCAGAACTTCCTGGAATCGATGCTAAAGATTTGGATGTTCAAGTCAGTCGGGAAGCAGTCTCTATCAGGGGTGAATACAAGACTGAAAGCAAAACGGAAGACAAAGAGCACCAAATCTACCGCTCTGAATTCCGGTATGGTAGCTTCCAACGGGTAATTCCTCTGCCTGTGGCCGTTGAAAATCAACAAGTTAAAGCTGACTTTAAGGATGGTATCCTGACATTGACAATGCCACGAGTTGAGGCAGAACGCCCCAAAGTAGTAAAAGTCAATGTGGGAGGCACTTTACCTGATGAAGCTGGCAGCAGTAAGAGTTAAGCTTTACTTCCCCTGCCATTTCCACCTTTTCCTATCCACAAGATGGCAAGGATAGGGGATAAGTGTTGATCAACTTTCATCCTCTGTTTCTGGTTCTTGGCTAGATCAGAGGATTTTTTTGCGATCGTTACAACACCTTTTGATAAAACCTCTTCCTTGGAGAACCTTTAGAACTGCAATTGGAGTGATTAATCCCTAAATTCAGCATGGTGGTGGAAACGAATGTGATCAAGTGACTTTTGTTTCTACCAGAAGTATTTGAAGCTCGTGAACCACTCTCGCTTGAGCAGCCTTGAGATGCTCAGTTAAAGCCGCTGTAGCTGCTTCAGCATTTCGTTCAGCGATCGCATCATAAATATAGAGGTGTTCGGTTCGAATATCTAGAACATGCTGGTTTTGTTGAATGGTTTGAATTCTTAATAGCGTCATTTTGTCAAAAATCTGATCCAACATGGTTTGTAGCCAGAGGTTGCCAGACATTTCAGCGATCAGCCGATGAAATTGGTAATCTAGCTCCAGTAATTGAAAATTCAACAGTGGGGAAGGTTTAGTCCTCGCTAATTTCTCGGACTGTTGTACTAGACGATGCAGTTTCTGCAGTTGAGTTACCGATCCATTATGACATGCGGCTATCACCGAAACCTGCTCTAAGGCAATCCGGCATTCGTAGAGTTGTGCAGCATCTTCAGCCGAAAAGGTGGCCACCTGCAGTCCATGTTCTGCATTAGCCATCACCAGAGATTCTCGCTGTAACTGTCCTAATGCTTCCCGAATTGGCGTGCGACTCACCTGTAGATCTCTAGCCAGTTGAGCTTCAACTAGCCGTTGACCTGGGGCTAACTCCCCCGACAAGATCATCTTGCGTAGTGCTTGATAAGCCTGTTCCTTCAACGGCTGGTTACGCTGAAGTGACTTTGGAAACCGAGACAAGCACTTACCCCTCCTGATTGCAAGCGGCTGCAGAGAGTGATAATCCTAACATTTGTATAGCCTCACTAACTGGTTTTCTTTGTAATTGTGACATACTCCCGACACTGACTGCTGACGCGGTACAGCGCGGGCTTCTCTTCCGAAAGGACTGATTTTCCAGAAGGTTGAGGGTTTTCATCAGCAGTTTTGTGGTTAATCCCTGCACCAGGAGGGTGAACCAGACGACTGCGAAGGAGTTGGATCTCATCTCGTCCTATGACAACTATAGGAAGACTCAGGGTTAAGGCGATCGCCATAAGTGCCATAAGCAGTCGTGAGGGTGAGAGTTTGTTCGACCCATCCTAACTTATACCTGGTTCACTTGTACTTTAGACTTCTGCTTCAATTGATTGAGTATCTTCAGCAACTTCATGCCTGGGCAATAGCCAACTCAACAGGATTGCTGTTAATCCTCCGGTTGAGATGCTGGAGCCAAATAGATTCTTAATCAGGGGGGGCTTATCGTTGAAAATTTCGGGTGCATAAAGTACCCCCAAGCCTGTTGCTAAAGAAACAGCAACGATAATCATGGCTCGTCGATCCAGTTTGGCCGATGAGACAATACTGAGACCCGCAACCGCAATTGAGCCAAACATCACGGTTGTAGCACCCCCTAAAACGGGTTGCGGGATTGCCTGAAAAATGCCACCCACGATCGGTAACAAGCCCAACAGAGCAAAGATACCTGCCACATAGAACCCAACATAGCGGCTACCAACGCCCGTCATTTGAATCACGCCATTGTTTTGGCTAAAGGTCGTGTTGGGGAAAGTGTTGAGCAAAGCCGCGATCGCTGAGTTCACTCCATCTCCTAGCACTCCACCTTTGATCCGGCGGATGTAGAGTGACCCTGAAACTGGTTCTCCCGAAACCGCAGAGGTGGCCGTTAAGTCTCCCACGGTTTCGATCGCCGTCAAAATATAGAGCAGAATGAATGGCAGAAACGCCCCAATGTCAAAGCTTAATCCATAGCGGAACGGAATTGGGGGACTGATGATTGGCAATTTACTCAATACACTCAGATCCACCATCCCCATCATGGCCGAAATGATATAACCAACAACCAGCCCAATGGCGATCGCGCCCATGCGCAGGAATCGGTTTTTAGAGATGGTAAGAAACACAACAATCAGGAGTACTCCGATTCCCAGAGATAAGTTTTGCACACTGCCAAAAGTACCGTTCTTTTGAGCTGCAACACCACCTGCCAGACTAATAATTCCGGTCTTGATCAAACCAAGACCAATAATCATCACAACCGTACCCGATACAACCGGAGTGATAATTCTACCCATTAGATGTAGAAAGCGGCTGAGAATGATTTCTACAGCCGAACCAAAGAAACAAACCCCAAAGATGAGAGCCAGCGCTTGCTCAGGCGATCGTCCACCTTGCAAGGCAAATGTTCCCACACCCAGAATCGGGCCTAAAAATGCAAAGCTAGTTCCTTGTAAACTGAGCAATCCAGAACCAACCGGACCGAACTTTCGACATTGAATAAAGGTACAAAGTCCAGATGCAAATAGCGACATACTAATGATGTAGCTAGTATTGGTTGGATCGAGTCCTAAGCTGGTGCAAATAATTAAAGGCGGTGTAATAATGCCAACAAAGGCCGCTAACACATGCTGAAAAGCGACGAAAATAGCCTCAGGAACAGGTGGGCGATCGTTGAGACCATAGATCAGGTCACTCCGCGATTGCGTTTCGCCTATCTCCTGGATGTCTTCTACAACCAGGCTTTGATTTAACTCCGTCATAGGTGTCTATTTGTGATGAATGGACTGTGTCAATGACAATTAAAGTGATCGCTTCTTGGCACTCAGTGGCTTGGATCATATGTACCCTTGCTTTAGAAATTTTGAAGAAATCACTTTGTATACCGTATACCGATAGACAGAGTTTTTTTGTACCTGGGGCTACATCTGGCCTTTAAGGTTCATAGTCAGTAAAGCTCAGTAGATCACAAACTATGGCTCGCTCCCCCCTAGATCCCCTGCGATCTACGGAAGCTGGGAGGAGGGTTATTAAGCCAAACCTAGTTCATCAACACCCAAAATCGCTGTAATGAATTGGAGAGGGACTGTGCTCTCTCACCAAATTCATTTAGTGCCCAGCAGCGATCGAGATACTCAACGCGTTGTTCCTCAACTAATTCGTCTAGTAGCAAATCCAGCAAAGCTCGCCACAGCAAGTTTAGCGTTGAGACAAGCGGGTTAGCCTGACTGGTAGGATTTGCCATGGTTTCTGGAATTAGCTCCAGTTCTTGATAGGTTCTCCACTGGGAGTTGCTGGTTAACTTTCCGTCTGAAAATGCCATAATGAACCTCCTCAATTTGCATTGCAGGAGGCACATTCAAACCTGTCACCATACGCTACAGTCAGGTAGATGAAGCGTATGTCCGAATCTTTTGCTGTGCCTTACGCTACGTTTTCTATTCTTATAGTAGCATCTTGCCAAACTGAACACGCAGGCAACCAGCAAGATTTTTAATTGATTAATGATCCCCTTCATCCCGTCTCTCCTTTAGCTAAAGCTTTGAAGCAGCCGGGTAAGATCCTGGGGTAGGTGGCTGATTTCAAACCAGAGTTGCTGGGGAGAAATACCAAAGACATATTGCAGTACTAGGACGATCGCAACGATCGTTAAAATTATTCCCAGACTAACGCTCAGGATTCTAAATAGTAGTCTTATTAATAGAAATATCACTGCGATCGCTGCAATCAACAAAACAGCTTGTGAATTAATTGCATCGAATAAATTATCCATAGGAAAATCCTTAGAACTGATTAAATAAAGTCACCATACCGACTAATATGATCGCAACTAATGCGACTCCTAAGCAATCGTTTTTGGTAGAGGAGGAATGATAGGCGGGCCGCAACCAGAAGTTCAATTGCCTCGCTACGAACGGCATGACGACCAAAGATAGAATCGATGATGTGATCAGATTGTTGACCAGCATAGAGGTAGCGGGTGTCCAATCTTTCATCAGACCCAGAGATTTGAAAATGAATGATTGAATCATCACGGTTGGATACAGCCCCAGTACCACTGACAGAATCTGTTTCCAGACGGGTGGCCCCAATCCTACTTGTTCAGAACCAACCCCCTGCGAAAACCACCCTTCCAGTCCGGTTGTAAAAGATTTGAAGCGATAGGAGCGAAAGATGTTTTGCCCCGCTTCCAGTACCTGCTTGCGATCGACGGACTCAATCCATTCGCTCAAGTGATTGGGGGAGTCGAAGTGAATGATGGAATACCACTTGAGCACATCGTTTTCGCACCTCAAGGGAGGGCAACGATCGGCTCGTAAAAATCCCACCTGCTGTCTGGCTGTTTTGATCAAGGTGTTATGCCATCGCCTGAAGGCAAACCCTTTACCTTGAGGAACAATATGTTCAATCACTACACTACTGTAAAAGGCTTGATCCATCTAATCCAGTGAAGACTATCGCAGGTTGGGCTGAAGCATGAAATCTGACAATTTTGGGGCATTGGGTTTTGTCTGTCCCTAACCTACATGGGGTATTTATTGATGCTCTTAAGCCGTTCCAAACAGATCTTTTAGGAGTTTCTGGACAATTTGCAGACCTGTAAAGGTTTGTGCCAGGAGAATGCCGATCAGTGTAGTTGTCACTGTGATATGAGATATCCTTGCCCACTCTTTTCCTTTCTGCAGCAGGGGAGCTAATCCTGCTGCGATCGCCACGATTGCTACAGAAGCCAGTCCAACAATCAGATGGGGGCTGACAAACAGCTTGTGGAAGAGGGTATAGGTCGCACCCATTCCTCCAATTCCCCCAATCACCCAGAGCACCAGCAAGATAGAGGCCAGTTGATAGTGTCGCTGATTATACTTGCCCTGGATCAGTTCCTTTCTCACCTCTTTATCGGCTGTGCGCGATCGTCGCACCTGCACTCCCAGGTACAGCGCATAAAATGCGCCAGCCAGTATCCCCAACATCAGCACCGGATGGGAAAAGGCGATCAGTGACTTTAAAGCAACAGAGTCAATATTCATGCAATTTTTGACAGTCAAGAAAATGGATTGAGAAGGAGTTTGTTATTTGTCATCTGTCATTTGGCAACAAGCCCTGCTAATGACGAATAACCTGATGACCCATGACATCTTACTTACTTTCCGAAGGTGACATAAAAGCTTCCTTCTTCTTCATGGCTGCGTCAATTTTTTCTTTCACGCCCTCTGGTAAAGCTACTCCTTTGCTGTCCAGACCTGTTTTAATTTTGTCCATGATTTCGTCTGACGTTGGCTTGAACATTTCTTTCTTCTTCATGAAGAGTTGTTTCTTTTGCTCTGGTGTGAGAGACGCGAGGGCATTCTTCTTGGAAACGGACTTGAGCAAGGTTTTTAATTGAGTCTTTTGCTCTGGAGTTAATGTCATTGACTTAAAGGCTTTACGAAAACTGACCCCATTGGTAATGTCTTGTTTGAATTGTTCAAGCTGCTCAGAAGTAAAGATGGTTTCCAGTTTGGGTAAAATCTCTTTCTCCAGTTGGGCTATCCAGTCCGGGCTAGCCATTGGAGACGTGTCGGCTATGTAGAGGGATGGTAATCCCAGGGATGAAATTGGTGTTGCATTCACTGCATCAACCACAATCAAGTTGAACACAAATATGGCACAAACCACAAATGGTACGAGTAGGCGTTTCATCGCTGAATATTTCCTAAATTACGTAAAGAACCGTTGAGAGTGAGGATATTCAAATCACTGAAGACTGACGATCGTGTTCAATGTAAGCCGCGATCGCCAGAACAGTAATAATCATCAGAGGCAAAATCAGGCTCCACCAGGACTCTGATACCAAAATCAACAGGGCGGCTGCCAATCCACCCAATGCAAACCCTACAATCACAGGGATAAAGCGGCTCATACGCTCCATAGCTTCCTCTGCCTCTTGTTTCGCTGTCTCACTTGCATCAAACTTGGCGCTGAAAAACTGCACCAGATCGATCGTGAGTTGAGTGGTATTGCCCGTCATGACAGTGGTAGGAATATAGCTCTTAAAGACCCCGTGAGACTCCTTCATCAAAGCATTTTGAATTGCCATCGCCACCACACCCGACACCCCAATGGGCAGAATATATTCTTCCTGAACATCTAACAGAAGGGCTGGAGACAGACTTGTACCGACGATCAGAAAAACACCGAGGGCGATCGCTTCAGCCGTTAACAGCACAGCAAACACAGGCCATTGCTTGCGGCGGGCATAGCGGGCAAGCAAGGAGGTGAGAGCGACCGTCAGCATGAAGGTAGGCAACATGAGCAGACGGGTAATGGTCGTTTCCTGGTCGGAACTGACAAATGATGATCCGGCCAGCGCAATGTTGCCAGTGACGTGAGCAGTAAAAATGCCAAACAAAATGATGAATGCAGACGTATCAACAAAGCCTGCCACCCAGCTCAACAAGAAGCCTGCAGGCCCGTCGCTAACCAGAAATGCACTCAGGCTGAATGAATCATTACGCTGAGGAATTACAGCCATTGGTTTCTCGTCAAATACCAGTACGGTGCCAGGGCATTACTCAGGGGAATCCAGTCAAATTTACGAAGCGTCTTCAGGGATGGCTGCCTCAGCTTTGGCTTCTTCAGCTTCTTGAGCCTTCTTGGCTTCCAGCTTTGCAGTTTCCTTGGCCTTCTTGGCCTCTGCTTTAGCCGCTTCTTTGGCTTTCTTTTCCTCTGCCTTCGCGGCTTCTTCCTCAGCCTCCTGTTGTTCCTTTAATTTCTTCGCTTCCAGTTTTGCGGCTTTCTTTTCTGCTTTGGCTTTCTCCTTCGCAGCTTTCTCTTCTGTCTTCTGCTGCTCTTTTAATTTTTTCGCTTCAGCTTTTGCAGCTTTTTTAGCCTGCTTCGCTTCTGCTTCTGCAGCTTCTTCTTCGGCATCATCTAGAGTCGGTGCTTTAACAGCCTCGGCCAAATATAGACCTTCGGATAGATCACTAGCTAGTCTATTTAATGGTGTCGGCGATAAAACCTCAGAAAATGAAGCCGCTTGCACCGGTATCCCATTACTCATGGAGACACTGATAAACAACAGTAACGACAACACTAGAGCGCCAGACCTTTTCAATAGATCCTTGAACATACGTTATTAAGTCCTTTAACAAAACCTGAACTTGCGATCGCCGTGAAATCTCTTTCAACGACCTGAACAGCAAACTTGCTGTGCGCCTATTAGTCTAGGTCTACACACTCATGAGATTTCTGTCTATAAAGATACAAAACATCTTAACGCCTTGGTATACGGTATACCGTGAGCGGTTTTCTGCTGAAGTTTTTAACAAAAGCTTTAGAAGTTAAGTATGAGAAGAGGGACTCAGTATTTTGAAGAGTCTGGCATTTTTTAGTGGATTAAATAAGGCGATGAAATGGCACACGCTGAAGCCCAGGCCATCAGTGAAGGCGAGGTTGCTGATTAATCCCTATTTCCTGATGTAGTCTGTCGCAAGTAGCATCATGAGTTGTTGTGTGGGTGTGAGGATTCATAATGCATTCTGTAGTTTTTAAGACAAGTCTGTTGGTTGCCTCAGTTTCAACCTGGATTTTGTTTCTGATTCCTATCGCGGGTGCTGAATCAAATCCAACGCTAAGTGTATCTGCTAATGCCAGGGCAAAGCTGTTAGGTGCCGCTGAATTGAACGATCAACCTGCGATCGCATTAGAAACCACTCCTGCGATCGCAGATTTAGACTGGAGTGAAACTGCTCCTGCAATGTTACAGGTAACTTCGGTGTCTCAATTAACGGATGTCAAACCAACCGATTGGGCTTTTCAGGCATTGCAGTCTCTGGTTGAGCGTTATGGCTGTATTGTGGGCTATCCCGACAAAACGTACCGGGGCAACCGAGCCTTAACCCGCTATGAATTTGCGGCTGGCTTAAATGCTTGTTTAGACAAGATTCAGGAACTGATTGCTGCCGCTACGGCTGATTTCGTGAGAAAAGAAGATATGGAAGTGGTCAAACGGCTGCAGGAAGAGTTTGCAGCAGAGTTAGCCACATTGCGAAGCCGAGTGGATGCGTTAGAAGTTCGGACAGCGACTTTAGAGAAACAGCAGTTCTCAACAACAACAAAGCTGACAGGGAATGTTTGGTTTAATTTAACAGGAGCTTTTGCTGGAGGGGACAGCGTTACAGCCGAGCGTTCGCTACGCGCTCCGAACAGTGCTTTTGCTCCTCCGCAGCGCGGTGCTAACAATATCCCGACTCGTGTGCAGCGAGAAAATCCGGAGGTGACTCTCGGCTACTATATGTTTCTCAACTTCAATACCTCGTTCACGGGTAAGGATTTGCTCCTGCTCCAACTTGTATCAGGAAATGGAAATTCCCCTGCCAACCAATTTGTTTCTGCTGGGTATTTCAACTCCTGGGGCACACCCTTCTTAGACCAAACCGGAGTTATTACTCCCTCCAGTGTTGCCATCCGAGAACTGTTCTATCAATTCCCGATCGGCAATGATGTTCGAGTAGCGATCGGCCCTCGCCTCAACTACTACCGTTACTTTGATGCCAACCGTTTTACCTTTTACCTGACTGGAGCCACCAGTTATCAGTCCAATGGTAGCACTTTGTTGAATGCGATCGATCGTGGCTCTGGTGCGGCGATCATTTGGACAATCAACCCTCAGTTTCAATTCACCGTTGCCTACCTGGCAGAAAACACGGAATTCCTAAACCCAGCGGTTGGTTACAATACCTCAAGCAACCCGTCAGATGGGTTATTTAGAAGCTCTAATACGATCTCTGCTCAACTTACCTTTTCTCCCAGTCGCAGTTTTAACCTGCGGTTAATTTATGCCCATTCTAATCTTAAACCTTATAACGGCTATATTGGAGGTGCTGTTGGTGAACCGTTGCCTTACGGCTATGCAGATGATGGATTTGGAGGTCAGCTTAGAGATTCTAGTGCTGATACCTTTGTTGCTAACTTTGATTGGCTGATTACGAAAAATTTCGGCCTCTTTGGACGCTACTCCTATGGTGTCACGGATATTAATCCGAAAAATCCATTAAGGGAAGGTGGTCAGGTGCGAGTGCAATCTTTCCAGGCAGGCTTGGGCTTTCCTGACTTAGGTAAAAAAGGCGCATTGGGTGTGTTGTCCTTCCTGATTCCCTTTGATTATCTTTCTGGAACGCGGTTTCTCCTATCTGGAGCCGGAGATGGTGGCACCCAGTACGAACTAGAGGCATCCTACTATTATCCAATTAATGATAACTTTGCTCTGGTTCCGGCCTTCTACGCCATTATTAATCCCAATAGTTTCGCGAGTAATCCAACTGTATTTGTTGGTAATTTACGTGCTCAATTCAGTTTTTAGCAGGAATGACTGGCTTGATCAGGATTGACATCAGTAAAGAAAAATCTGAGTAGCTGAAAAACTACTCAGATTCAATAGATTGAAAATCAATCCATTGTTGCAAAGAAATTACTTAGGGCTTGCTGAAAAAGTCGGAATCGAAGCAGTTGGAGTGAGGCAGATCG
>JBBIQC010000013.1:0-21839 GCA_037442585.1 Oscillatoriales cyanobacterium bin_317 | reverse complement strand
TTTCGGGTTGGCCTGCAGAATGTCAGCCAAGGTAGCGAGTACTGTTGCCGGGTCGGGTTGGTGAGCTAAAACATTCCGACCAATCACCCGATCGAAATGAACTCCAGGGGCGATCGCGGCTAACACAGACGGTAATTCTGCCAGAGAGGATTGCAGGATCTGGGGACGGGACAATTCAGGTAGGGCAGCACTTTGTTCTGTGAGCGCAGCAGCATCTGCTGAATTTTGCACCCAGGCATATACCCCTCCCTCCGGTACCTGCCGCACGGCTTCCCAGGTCAATAGTCCGCTGCCAGCATTCAAGTCCAGAACAAGATGATGTCGTTGTAAATGAGCCAGGGCAAACAGGCGATCGCGCACCTGGGCTAACCGTTCCCCCGTCTGATTTAACGTTCGCTGTAACCAGCGCTCCTGAGCTGAATCGGTGGGACTGAAGGTGAGTGCTTCCGGCCCATCCAGACCCATGCCTTCCACCATTGCCGCCAGTTGAGCCTCCCGACGTTGCGCCACCTGAGTTTGAATCTGTGCTTCGTAGCCCTGGTTAGACGGTTGATAAAATACCTGGCCCTGTAAGCGCCTGGGTAAGTATTGTTGTTCTACCCAATGATCCCGATACGCATGGGGATAGAGATAGCCTGCTCCATGTCCAAACCCTTTCTTATCCCGGTTGGCATCCTTCAAGGGATTAGGAACTTCTCCTTCTCGTTCCTGCTCCACAAGGGACAAAGCATCGAAAAAGCCCATGACACTATTCGATTTTGGACAGGTCGCCAGATAGAGGGTAGCCTGCGCTAGCGGATAGCGACCTTCTGGCATCCCCACCCGATCGAACGCTTCAGCACAGGCATTCACTACCACCACCGCATTCGGATCCGCCAGTCCCACATCCTCTCCCGCCAGAATCAGAAGTCGCCGCAGAATGAACCGGGGATCTTCTCCGGCATAAACCATGCGTGCCAGCCAGTAAAGTGCCGCATCTGGATCAGAGCCACGCACACTTTTAATGAAGGCGCTGATCGTGTCAAAGTGAGCATCCCCTTCTTTGTCATAGAGGACAGCACGACGCTGAATCGACTCTTCGGCAACGGCCAGCGTTAGATGAATCACACCTTTTTTAGTGGTAGGGGTCGTTTCAACGGCCAGTTCCAGCGCATTCAGCAGGGCACGGGCATCCCCATTCGCCACATTCACCAGATGATCCAGGGCATCCTGATCCAGCTTAATTTTGCGCGTGCCGTACCCCCGTTCTTTATCCGTCAGGGCTTGCTGTACCACTTTTCGCAAATCATGTTCATCCAGCGGTTTGAGCTGAAACAGGCGCGATCGCGATACCAGCGCTTTGTTCACCTCAAAATAGGGATTTTCCGTCGTTGCTCCAATCAGGATCACGGTGCCATTTTCCACCCAGGGTAACAGGGCATCCTGCTGCGCTTTGTTAAACCGATGCACCTCATCCACAAACAGAATGGTGCGCTGGTGGTGCATCGCTCGCTTTTCCTGAGCGGTGGCGATCGCCTCCCGGATTTCCTTCACACCTGCCAGGACTGCATTAATAGCAATGAAGTGAGCCTTCGTCGTATTGGCAATAATCCGTGCCAGGGTTGTCTTTCCGATTCCGGGTGGCCCATAGAAGATGAGCGAAGATAACTGATCTGCCTGAATCGCCCGTCGTAACAATCGTCCCGGCCCGACGATCGCATCCTGTCCCACAAACTCATCCAGAGTACGGGGACGCATCCGGGCCGCGAGGGGAGCTTCGGCCTCGATCGTATCCTGCAGGTGATGGTGGAAGAGATCCATGGTCTCATCTTGACTGTGATCATCGTCTGCGTGTTGTTTTTCGTGTTCAAAACCCTGGAAAACGCCGCAGAGCTTAAACTTTCTGGGATTTTTTCATTATTGAGGATGGTGCAGGGATTTAAGCAGCCAGAAGGCGATCGCAATTCCGAACACTCCCGCAATGATCAAAAATAAACAGGCTTGGATGACAAAAATATCTAAAGAGTCAATCAACAGACCGGGTTTGGTGACGGCAATGCCACCAGGAATCGTTAAGGTCTTAATTAATAAAGCAGTCACAATAGTCTGGAATGCAATCAAGGTCAGAACTAACCCGACTATATTCATTGTCATGCCTAGCTCCAGGCTCTGAGCTACCTTAGCGCGGCTGGGAGGCTGACGAGGCTCCAGCGATCGCAGTTGTTTCGACAGACTAATATAATGCCACGACCAATACACACTATATCCCAACATCCCCACTGCACCGACCGTGGGAATGAGGCGAAACAATGAACCCAGGTTGATATTAAAACTGGGATCTGCGAGGGCAAAAAGCAAAATGATGACACTGGCAATTACCAACACCAGTTGCACCCAAAAGGCGATCGCTCCCCCCAGTCGTAAAGTACCAGCGACCCGTTGTCTTATATCAAATGAGGAATGGAGATCAGACATAAGTGATTGATCTTAAGCTTAAGGACTCTTTAATATAAGGTACTTGAAAAGAGCCATTCAAAATTTTGTATTTTTGTCAATAGTAAGGCCAAGTTTGAGGATGTTTGAGAAGCCGCGATCGTCCTTTGTAGGGGCGTAGCATTCGGCCCATGATCCCTAAAAAAACACCGCAAAACTGTCACCCGAATGCTACGCCCTTACAGAGCTAGGGTATAAACTATAATTGATTGAAAGAAGTATAGTCTTTTCGTAATTTTATTCTTGATAAAGTGCTCTAGAGATTTTAAATTTTGGTCAAATTCAGATTTCAATAAAAGTGCATAACTATATCTGAATAGACTTTCACTTAGCAGACCATTTAATTTCCAATCTAAAGTAATTTCTAATATTCTAAAAAGTACTTAAAAAGAGCCATTCAAAAGCCCTATGTTTGATCCATATTGATCTATATTTAAAGCCTTCAAAACCTTATCTAGATCGTGCTGAATGCTGAGAACTGGATATTAGCGGCTTCTCAGCACCCAGTTCTCAGCACTTTTCAAATACGATCTAGAACTTCAGATCAGGAGCAATTCAGCTATGTGTCTCTGCACCAAAATCTGCACGCAACTTTGCTTCCTGTTCGCCAGAGAGGTTGGATTGAATCAGTTCACCTCTTTCCTCCGGTGCAAAAGCCGCTTCAACCTTATCTAGCGTTACTTGGCCTGTCATTAAGAACAGGGCAGAGGTGCCTTCCGTTACCTTACTTTGGACATCCTTAATGAAACTGTCATCGATTCCATAATCGTTAAACGCTCCCGTTAATGCTCCAACAGCGGCTCCCACAGCCATTCCTAAAAAAGGCATAAAAAAGATCAAACCAAACAACATTCCCCAAAAAGCACCGCCTAACATTCCCGATCCCACCATATCCATCGCTTGATAGGTTTTGGGGCGTTTGCGTCCTTGCGGCCAGGAGACGATCGCTGCATCCAGCACTTGAATTAACTGCTGTTTTTGCAGATCTGCCAGTTTTGCCAGCGCCTTATCTGCGCCGTCTGCGGTATTAAACTTCCACACTGTCAATGAAGCCATAGTCATCCCTTTAATTAGAGTTTGCTCGAATTCTTAAAATGCATATAGATGCCTCTGAAAGAATATATCAAAATAGTAAATTTTTTAAGTCTTTATTTAATTTATTTTAATTTCTATTTTGATTTATCCATCAAGTCAGAAACTCTAATAGATGAATTCATCCCATGCTGATGTTGGGTGAATGAGCTTAATAGATGTACACAGCTCCCGCACGGTTAATGTTAATTGCACCATCTCCAGGTGTATCACCGCCTGCCTGAGTGACCTGGACAGTGACTGTATTTCCTTGCACCGTTGTATTGTATTTCAAGCTGATTTCCCGACCTGCTGGGTAGATGAATACGTTAATGGGTGTTGAATCAAAGGCAAACGCTGTGTTGGCACCGCGGGGAAGTTCTACTCGCGAGCCGCCCGAAATTCCAGCAAATAAGGTCACTGAAGTATTATTCAGCACCACAACCCGAACTGTTCGATTAGACGATATCTGGCCAACCGTTCCCACCGGTACTTTTTGAGCGATCTTCGGGATGTTAGGGGCTGGAATTGCCAGGGATGGAGCAGCCGGAAGGCTCCCGCTTGCGATCGCCGTTAGACCAGCCAGAATAGACACTGCATAAAGACGCATACATTGTCCTCACTTCTGTTAAAGCGGATGCTAACAAACAAAAGTGAAAAAACAGTGCAGTATTTTTGTAGCCCGGTTTAGTAGAAGCATGAGATTATCGATTGGATGTGACCTGGATCACCCATAAGGGTGATGAAGATCTCAGGTCGCTCTGATCACGATCGCAACCTTGATTCTGCAAAACCGCCATACTTAAGGAGACTCAACTAATTGCTGAGTCATCAACAGGGAACACACGACTGGCCGACAGTTTCTCACGAAACCGTCGGTTTTTAATTTAAGGCTTATTGCTGCAATGCGGAGGAATGGCCTTACCCCTCATCCTCGCACCGTTATTCCTCCTACCGTCGTCTAAATTCCACCACGTCTTGCTTAACGGTGACATCAAAATCATCGAAAAAGTCATGGCCCAGTAGTCCCACATCCAGGGCATCACTGCCGATCGCCACGATCACCTCCTTGACTACAGCCCCACCGACCGCGATCGAATGAACATATCCTAAAGACACCTCAACTCCGGTTTGGCTGGCCGTGTTCACCTTGGTTTTGCCAACGACTTGCACGCCCAGCGCCTGCGCCATGGAAGGCGTAATGACTGTGCCACTGGCTCCCGTGTCTACGATCATGTCAAAGGTTTGATTGCCGTTGAAGGTGACATCAATAACTGGCGTTCCTCCCGCACGGCGTTTAATGGGTGCTCGATAAACAGTTCCCGCCCCTGGAGAAGAACGAATCACCGCACTGGAAACATTCAAGGGCTGGGCCTGACTGCTGATCAGGGGAGCCTGACTGGTATTAGCTTTGGCCTGCTTGGCTCGTTGTCTGGCAGCAGCCAATTCCTTTTCAAATTCAGGCCGTTTGGTCTTGGCGATCGCCTGATAAGGACTGCTAGGCGGAATCGACTGAAGTGCAGCGATCGCTTGCTGCCAACGGCTACTCACTAGATTCCAATCATCCTCCGTGAGGGCAGATTGACTGAGGTTGCGGGCGCTATTTGCCTTCTCCTCAGCCAGCTTATAAGCATCCACCTGAGCCACAGTCGGCGTGGGTGACGCTGGTGCAGCAACCGGAGCACTACTGGAAACCCTAGCCGGAGCAGGGGAGGCTGGTGCACTGACCAGAGAATTTTGTTGTGAGGATGGCCTGCTGCTACAGGCAACACTTCCCAGGAGGAGAGTACTGGCCAGGAGCCAAAGGGTTTGCGATCGAGCGAACTTCACCATAAAGAGAGTTAAGGACTTTGGAAAATGGAATACGAAAGCAGAACGAGCAAACCTGAGATGACATGGATCCAGGCTAGCCTGACTGACGTAGACGTATCGATAGAATTCCGCACCTTGACGCTGAGCTAACAATTTGCTTAAGCCTAACACCCGCCTATGGGACAGGCGTGCCATAATAAGTCGTCTCAATTCGTTCTTTTCAGGTCACTATGTCCCTTGCTTCTGCACAGCCTGCATTATTAGTTCTAGCCGATGGCACCGCCTATCCGGGATGGTCTTTTGGTGCATCAGGTACGACAATTGGCGAAGTAGTATTCAATACAGGTATGACAGGCTATCAGGAAGTCTTAACCGATCCCAGCTACTGTGGCCAGATTGTTACCTTTACCTATCCTGAATTGGGCAACACGGGGGTTAATCCCGATGATGAAGAATCCCTGCGCCCACAGGTACGGGGTGCGATCGCCCGCAACATTTGTAGCCGACCCAGCAACTGGCGATCGACCCAATCCCTGCCCGATTATTTGAAGCAGCACAACGTCCTGGGGATTTACGGCATCGACACCCGTGCCCTGACTCGCAGAATTCGATCGGTGGGCGCAATGAATGGGGCCATTTCTACAGAAATTCTGGATCCACACGAGCTACTGCAACGGGTACAGGAGGCTCCCAGCATGGCCGGATTGAATCTGGTACGAGAAGTGACGACCCCAACTGTCTATGAGTGGTCTGAGACGACCGATCCTGTGTGGGAATTCAGTTCTCCGGCGGAATTGGATGGTGATCCGCTCGTTGTGGTTGCCCTTGATTTTGGAGTCAAGCGCAATATTCTCCGCCGTCTGGCCAGCTACGGATGTCGGGTGATTGTCGTACCATCCACCACTTCTCCCGAAGAAATTCTCAGCTACAACCCGGATGGCATTTTTCTCTCGAATGGCCCTGGTGATCCGGCTGCCGTTCAGGAAGGAATTCAAACCGCCAAGGCGTTATTGAGCAGCCAGAAACCCATGTTCGGGATTTGCATGGGCCATCAGATCCTGGGATTGTCTCTGGGGGCGGAAACCTTCAAATTGAAATTTGGCCATCGCGGATTAAATCAGCCCTGTGGCTTGCATCAGCAGGTAGAAATTACCAGCCAGAATCATGGGTTTGCGATCAGTGCTGATTCCCTGCCCAACGCGGATGTGGAAATTACTCACCTGAACTTAAACGATCGCACCGTTGCCGGATTGCGTCACAAAAACCTGCCCGTCTTTTCCGTGCAATACCATCCCGAAGCCAGCCCTGGCCCCCATGATGCCGACTATCTATTTGAACGCTTTGTACAAACGATGAGAGAAAACCGTCAGGCAACAGTTGGATAGAAAGCCTAGTACCGAGGTCGTTGGACGCTCTCATCAAACGGTCATGGCAGATGTGCTTGGTTCTAAAACCTCACTCTTCTGCCAACTGCAAGCAACCGGAACCCGCCAGAGCCTTGAACTGCAGTCGCAGAAAAATTGGTACTGCATCACTCTGATTCAAGAAATCCGTGCTTTGCAAAAAGGTAAGCCAATTCCGGCGATCGCGATCACTGCCTATGCCGGCGATCGCGATCAACAAAAAACTTTAGCGACCGGGTTTCAACGGCACATTGCTAAACCTGTAGCCCCCAACACCTTGATTGAAGCAATTACAAGTTTATTAGCTCAAAGAAAATAGCTAGTTGTCTCTATATACGGGGCGATCGAGTTGCTGGTCTTCCCAGGAAGCTGGATCTTCCAGAGGTTCTAAATGGGTGAAAACATAGGTTCCAGGAAGCGATCGTGCAATCGCCAATTCAATTTCTTCACAGAGGTCATGCCCCTGCTTGATGGTCCAGCCTCCGGGGACTAACACATGCAGCGCAACAAACCGACGTGACCCTGCGACTCGCGTTCTCAAAGCATGAAACTGAACTCTTTGAGAATCATAATTGGCCAAGATATCCATCACAATCCGGCGTTCTGATGTCGGCATGGCAGTATCCAGCAGACCTGAACCTGTCTCGCGCAATAACTTGAATCCTGTCCAGACAATATTAGCCGCCACAACCAACGCAATGATCGGATCTAGAATCAGCCAATGAGTTATCGGCACCAGAATTAATGCTAAGACAACCCCGACCGAAGTCCAGACATCCGTGAGGAGGTGATGCGCGTCTGCGCGCAAGGTAATGGAACGTAGCCGTTTACTGGCTCTTAGCATGGCCAATGCTAAGGCTCCGTTGAGGGCCGTGGCAATCAGTGACAATGCTAAGCCAATGCCTAATTGCTCCAGGGGTTGGGGGTGCTGCAAGCGTTCCCAAGCGGCGATCGCAATGCTCACTGCCGCCACCAGAATCAAGGCCCCTTCGACTCCACTAGAGAAATACTCTGCTTTGTAGTGACCGAAGGCATGGGTTTCATCCGGTGGTTTGGCGGCATACGTAACGGCCCAAGTCGCAATGATGGCGGCTACCAAATTAATCACAGATTCGGCCGCATCTGAAAGGAGTCCAACCGAGCCTGTCAGGAAGTAAGCCCCTGCTTTAAGTGCGATCGTCAGCAGTGCAGCCCCAATAGACAGAAAGGTATAGAATCGAGCAGATTTGTTGTTCACTTAAGCCCCTTCTAAAATCGCGACAACTGCGAAAACGAGGAACAGTACTCCACCAATCATAGTAACTGCACTTTCTGAAACTCTTCCAGTAATTAAACTGTCCCCTAGAACGGCAATCAAGGCACAAATTGTGCACCCCTGCAATTAATTGACGAGAAAATAAAATTAGAAACTTCATCCGAACTTCATCCGAGTATGAAATACTAACGGCTTGAATAGTTACCTGAATTGTCCCTGCGGTTGCTCCCATGCGTCTTATCCTGAATTCTGAGTGGTTTCCAGCCAGACAGATTGCCTTTGGATTCTTGATTGGTTCCGCATTGCTTGTGATTTCGGCAGATCGAGCGGTTAGTGATTCAGATGATGGACCAGCACAATCTGCTGCGCCTCCAGCGATTCAAGCTCCAGACACGATTAAGGTCGATCGAGAAGCGGCTAAGCAGATGGGCATTCGGGTTGAATCTGTCGCACGCAAACCGTTAATCGTTGGACTGAAAACAACGGGGCAGATTGAAGCCTTACCGGATCAAAAAGTGGCGGTAACTGCACCAATTCAGGGAACCGTCGTGCATCTGTTGGTGAAACCCAATGATTCCGTTCAGGCCAGACAGGTGGTGGCCTTGTTATCCAGTCCAGAGTTGGCCCAGCTACAAGTAGAGGCCACGCAGAAACGGGATGAGGCAGAGGCCGGACTGGAGCAAGCCAGGGCCGATCTAAAGCTGGCGCAACAGAACTATACGCGGCAATGGCAGCAGGCGATCGCAGACTTGAAGCAGGCGCAAACCCAGGTAACACTGGCTCAGGAACGGTACGATCGCAACCGAGAATTACAGGCTGCAGGAGCCGTAACCCGCCGTCAGGTGCAGGAATCAGAAGCGGAACTGGCTGCTGCCCGCGCTACACTCACCAAAGCCCAGAGCCAACTGGGAGAACTGGAAGCCGCGAATCAGTTGACCCGTGCCCAAGCTGGAGTGGCTGTGGCTGAATCTCGACTGCGCCTGAGTGATGGAGCTTATCGTGCTCGATTACAACAACTGAAAACCGTAGCCAACCCTGAGGGCTTGGTGACAGTCACGGCTCCTATTTCTGGTACCGTGGCAGAGCGACCGATCACACCGGGAGAAACGGTAACGGTGGAGGCGGCGAGCAAACCGTTGATGACGATCGTCAATACGCAGCGAGTTTGGGCAACGGCGAATTTATATGAAAAAGATTTAGCCAGGGTAGAAGTGGGCCAATCGGTACGAGTTACGGTCGCCAGTTTACCCAATCGTGTTTTTACCGGACGAGTTAATCAGATTGGGACGGTGGTTGAGGGCAATACACGAGTAGTGCCCGTAAAAATCGAACTCGAGAATTTACAGCAACTGCTTAAACCAGGAATGTTTGCAGAATTAGACATTTTGACAAATCGAACGCCTGTTGCTGTGCTGACCATTCCCCGTACCACAGTGGTAGATAACGATGGCACCTCCAGGGTTTTTGTTCAGCAGGGGGATGGCTTTCGTGCTGTCGTAGTCACGTTGGGTCAATCCGCAGGTCAGTGGGTAGAAGTCAAAACTGGACTCAAAGCAGGCGATCGCATTGTCACAGAAGGCGCTCCTTTACTGTATGCCCAATCTCTTGGGGGGGCAGGAATTCCCAGTGATGATGACGACAAAAAGATAGGGGGAGGAAAACAGCCCATGCAAGATTGGCATGATGTCATTCAGGGTATCCAAATTCCAGTTTGGCTGGGATTGCCTGCGGTAGTAGCGATCGCAGGTGGAGCCTTCTGGATTGGACGCAAGACTCAGAAGCAGTCTGCTCCCTCGGCTGAAGAGCAATCCGCCCCAAAACATCCCACATTTGATTTGCCGTCTAGTTTCGATGGGATTCCTTTTGCAGGAGTCAAACCTAAACAAACTTCGGACGACTCTACCAATGACGCTCACCCGTCTCAGCAGGATTAGACTATGCTCACTTCCATTCTCAAAGGGTCGATCGCCCAACGATGGTTGGTGGTATTAGCGGCACTCCTGATCAGCCTCTGGGGTGTTCGCGTGCTCACCCAGATGCCACTGGATGTCTTGCCTGATTTCGCACCACCACAAGTCGAGATTCAAACTGAAGCGCCAGGACTCGCACCAGAAGAAGTGGAATCCCTGGTGACGCTACCGATCGAAAATGCGGTGAATGGGACACCAGGAGTGGACACAGTTCGTTCTTCCTCGGCAGTCAGTATCTCAGTTGTGAAGATCGTGTTTGATTGGGGCATCAATCTATATCAGGCACGGCAACTGGTGGCAGAGCGATTGCAACAAGTCCAAGGCAAACTCCCAGACGGAATTGGACAACCCCAAATTACACCGATTACCTCCCCGATCGGAACCATCGTTAAATATGCCTTGACTGTAGAAGACGGCAACAGGGAGGGCAAGAGCACCAGCAAGACCGCACAGCCTACCTCTCTCATGGAAGTCAGGCGCATCGTCGATGGCTCGATCGCCAATCGTCTAAGAGCCGTTCCGGGTGTTGCTCAGGTGATTGTCATGGGAGGAGATGTTCGCCAATATCAGGTGTTGGTCAATCCAGCCCAACTGCAAGCCTTTGATGTGTCATTGGCAGATGTTTCTAAAGCGGTTGCTGCGGCCAATAGCAGTGCGCCTGGTGGTTTTTTGGAGAGTTCCAATCGCGAACTGGTCGTGCGGCAACTGGGGAGAGTGAAATCCCTGGAGCAACTGCAAAATTCCGTCGTTACTCAACGGAATGGCACCCCAATCCTGCTCCGAAACCTGGCACAGGTGAACATGGGAGCGGCTCCAAAGCGGGGAGATGTGGTGTTGAATGGACAGCAAGCAGTCCTCCTGACGATCGACAAGCAGCCCGCAGCAGATACCTTAACTGTGACCAAAGCCGTAGAAGCGGCGATCGCAGAACTGAAAGCCACGTTGCCAGCCGATGTCAAAGTGACCGAAACCTTCCGACAGGGGAATTATATTGAGTCTTCCATCCATAACGTTGAAGCAGCTTTACGTGATGGCATCATTATTGTCTCGGTGGTGCTGATCTTGTTTCTGATGAATTGGCGTACCGTCATCATCAGCCTCAGTGCCTTACCGTTATCCCTCCTGTTAGGGCTGATTGTGTTGAACTGGACAGGGCAGGGGATTAACACGATGACGTTAGGCGGGTTAGCCGTCGCGATCGGATCCGTGGTGGATGACGCGATCGTGGATATGGAAAACGTCTACCGTCGCTTACGAGAAAATCAACTGGCTGATCATCCGAAATCGCCTCTCCAGGTTGTCTTCGATGGCTCGATCGAAGTTCGAGTGAGTGTTCTATTTTCCACTGTCATTATTGCCGTTGTCTTTGCTCCCATTCTGGCCCTGTCGGGTGTGGAGGGACGCATCTTTACCCCAATGGGGGTAGCTTACCTGTTGTCGGTTCTGGCTTCAACTCTGGTGGCCTTGACCCTCACCCCGGCCCTGTGCGCCCTCCTGTTAACTCGCGTTCGCCTGCCAGCCGAGGAAAGTTGGATGATCCAAAAAGCTCACCAGCTTTATCGTCCCGCTTTACGACTGGCACTCACTCAGCCTCAACTGGTGTTGCTGACCGCAGCCTGTGCACTGACGGTTGCCCTGATTGTGTTGCCAACTTTAGGACGAACCTTCCTGCCAGACTTTCAGGAGCGATCGCGGGTTGTGGCCGTTAACCTCTATCCCGGTGTTTCCCTGGAAACTACCAATCGGGTAGGAACGGCGATTCCTCAGATGCTCAAAGCCGATCATCGTTTTAATTTGTTTCAACTGCGGGCTGGACGTGCTCCCGGAGATTCAGATGCCGGGGGAGTGAACTTTGGCGAAATGGACATTGAACTCAGCGATATGGATCCAGACGATTTTGATGAAGCGGAAGATACCCTGCGAGAAACCTTCGGCAAGCTACCAGGAGTCGTTGCCAACTTGGGTGGGTTTATTAGCGATCGCTTTGACGAAGTGTTATCGGGGGTGCGGGCTGGGATTGCCGTCAAAGTCTATGGCCCGGATCTAGAACAACTACACAATCTGGGACAGCAGGTGGTTGCCTCCATAAAAACCGTCGAAGGCATCGTCGATTTACAACTGGAACCACAAGTTCCGGTGAAGCAAGTCCAGATCAAACAAGATCAAGACGCAGCAGCCCGGTACGGCCTTACCTCTGGTGACCTTTCTACCCTGATTGCTACTGCCTTGAATGGGCGAGTGGTTTCCCAAATTCTGGAAGGACAACAATTGTTTGATCTGATGCTTTGGTTGACACCGGAAGCGCGTCAGGATCTCTCAACTATCCGTGATCTACTGATCGACACACCCACAGGCCAAAAAATTCCGCTGGCTCAGGTGGCGCAAATCGACTACGGGATCGGGCCAAATACGATTAACCGGGAAAATGTTTCTCGACGAATTTTGGTGTCCACCAATGTAGAAGGACGAGACATGCGATCGGTGATTAATGAGATCCAGGCCAAACTGAAGCAAAATATTTCCCTGCCTAGCGGTTACTTCATTGATTATGGCGGACAGTTTGAGGCGGAAGAACGGGCTACCCAAACCTTGCTATTCTTTGGCGGATCGGCTTTTGTCGTGATCACCGTGCTGATTTATTTAGCCGTCAAATCCGTTCCCGCAACAGTCATGATTATGGTTAATTTGCCACTGGCGCTGATTGGTGGGGTACTTTCCGTTGCCTTTATGGGAGGAGTGCTTTCTGTCGCTTCAATGGTCGGATTCATTACCCTGTTTGGGGTTGCTACCCGAAATGGGTTGTTACTGGTGGATAACTACAACCAGAAGTTTGCCAACGAGTTGCCCCTGGCGCAGGTGTTGGTCGAGGGATCGATGGAACGCTTGCCTGCAATTTTGATGACGGCATTGTGCTCTGCGATCGGACTGCTCCCTTTGGCGATCGGCAGTGGCCCAGGTAAGGAAGTTCTCCAACCCCTGGCCGTAGTGGTATTGGGTGGTCTATTTACGTCAACGATCTTAACCCTCATGGTCATTCCAGCCGCATATGCTCAATTTCACAAACGGCTGGTTCCTTCGCACAACTCATCAATCCCGGTAGAACCTGTAGGAATTCCTCAGACCCGCTAATCATCCTGGTGTCCACTCTACTGATTTCAACCGTGTCGAGATTGTTTTGTGAACTGAAAAAAATGATTGTGTCACAGTGGTCTGTCTTAATCCAGAAGCATCAAGCTGAATTAAAACGCTTGTTACTTTTAACCAGTATTTTCTTGAGTCTGATTTTGATCCTGTCTCTCAATCGCTATCAGGCGTATGCCACTTCTGACCAGGGATTATTTAACCAGATCTTTTGGAATAACTTGCATGGACATTTCTTTGAAAGTTCCTTATCTGGGCTGAACTCTGCTGAGTCCATAATGGCAGGCAAACCTCCCGCTGTTGCGTTTAACCATTTAGGCGAACACTTTGTTCCAGATTTTCTGCTGTGGCTGCCGATCTATGCTCTGTTTCCCTCACCTGTGACTCTGGCTATACTGCAAGTCTGCCTCATGACAATGGGTGGAATCATCCTTTATTTTTTGGCTCGACACCACCTCAAGCCTAACCTTTCCTTCATGATTGTTGGTGGCTACTATGCCGCGATCGCGGTTATTGGGCCATCTTTAGATAACTTCTATGAGCAATGCCAAATTCCTCTATTGGTCTTTGGGCTTCTATTGGCGATGGAAAAACAGCGATGGGGACTTTTTTGGATTTTAACTCTACTTGCTTTAGGCATCAGAGAAGATACAGGATTAATTCTATTTGGTATCGGTCTGTATTTACTGATTAGCCGTCGCCATCCTGGGGTTGGGTTGGTTTTATGTCTGCTCAGTTTTACTTGCGTTACCGTAATCACAACGATCGTGATGCCTCATTTTTCCCAGGAATATTCTCATTTATATTTATCTGTATTCTTTAAGAAATTTGTAGACGGAAATTCTAACCCGAATGCACTACAAGTGTTATGGGGAATACTAACTCATCCAATAGAGCTTTTTACCAGCCTCACTACTCCATTTGAATCACGATTTTTCTACCTCTTTAAGCAGTGGGTTCCGTTAGCCTTTGTACCTGCGGTTTCTGGAACCACCTGGATATTAACCGGAATTCCATTGTTGGCAATCTTTATCCAATCGAATCATCACGTCCTTGATATTACCATTCGCTTCGCCATCACCCTGATTCCAGGAGTATTCTATGGAGCGATCGTCTGGTGGTCTTCTCATCCGCAACACTGGACGGCGATCGTTCGTCGTTTCTGGTTGGGCTGCATCACCCTGTCCCTAATTCTAGCTATTTCAGCCAATCCTAACCAGGCGTTCTATTTTTGGTTTAACCCCTTCTTTTCTCAAATTCCAATGCCAATTATCCGCCAATGGGAACATACCGGCCATACCAGAGAAGTGCTGCAAGCTATTCCTCCAGATGCAACAGTGTCGGCTTCTACTTACTATTTAGTGCCTTATCTTTCCTCCCGATCCGGCATCGTGGATCAACGATCGACCAAAATTCAGAATCGGGATGGGCAGGTCGTGGATGTCGAGTATTTGGCAGCGGATTTTTGGCACTTGCAATACCCCAAAGGTTCGTCCTATGAACGCGCTGTCTTGAGTGCTCAACTTCAGACTGTCGATGATGTCTTTGCTAAGGGAACTTATGGAATTCTGCATCTGAAAGATGGGGTAGTGTTACTGCAAAAAGGAGTTCCCTCTAACCTAGAAGCTTTAGCAGCCTGGAATCAGTTCAGGCATCACCTGATACCCAAGTTTTAAGCAGCACTGTCTCGATCTGAATTACGATCGAATCCTAATGGATCTCTGGTTAAAAGCTCTTTTGAAGCAATAAATCGGCAAGTGTGATGCGAGTCTTACTGGTAGAAGATGAACATGACCTGGGAACAGCCCTCAAGTGGGCACTGAAGCAGGAGAAGTATATTGTGGACTGGGTGCAGGACGGTAATGAAGCCTGGGCTTATCTGGAGCATGAGTGGACACGCTACACTTTGGCTGTGATCGACTGGATGCTGCCGGGGCTTTCGGGATTGGAGCTATGTCAGCAGTTACGAGCAAAACGCTCCTCTTTGCCCATCCTGATGCTGACCGCTAAAGATCGGCGGGAGGATAAGGTGATGGGATTAGATGCCGGGGCTGATGACTACCTGGTCAAACCCTTTGACATGGAAGAACTGCTGGCACGGTTGCGCGCCTTACAACGTCGATCGCCCCAACTCCAGTCTCAACAACTCCACGTTGCTAATCTGGTCGTGGACTATACCACTCGAACCGTCTACGCGCAAACTCCAGAGGGCGATCGCCACCCGATCGCCCTCACCAAGAAGGAATTTCAACTACTGGAATATTTCGTCAGCCATCCCACCCACATCGTCACGGGTGATCATCTGGTGTACCAACTGTGGGAGGACACGGCTGAACCCATCAGTAATGTGGTTGCCGTACACCTGCGACTATTGCGCCGTAAACTGGCAGAACAGGGTTGCACAGACCTGATTGAAACCTTGCCCAGCATGGGGTATCGACTGAATCCCAAATATGCAAAATAAACCCTTCCATTTGACTCGTTGGCGCTTGGCAGGCTGGTATGCCGGAGTGATGGCACTCATTCTCAGCCTGGGTGGGCTACTCGTGTATCGGTTGATTGCTCATGTGCAATGGGTCAGTATGGAGCAAGAAATGGAAACGGTGGCAGAGGCACTCCAGGAAACAGTTGAACCAGCCCTCGATCAGCCTGGAAAGCTGGCTCCCAACATTCAACAGTTGCTGCCCGGAATTTGCCTGGTAGGGACAACCTGTTCCACGAACCCGACGATCGCCCAGGAAAGCGCCATTCGAGCCGAGCAGAAGATTCTCAGCCGCATTGAGCAAGGGGGCTACTGTATGCGGTTACTGGATCTCTCGAATCATCCCGTTGCCCTGGCTCAATTTCCCTCCCGTGAGCAACCGTTGTGTTTGGAGAACGGTTTCTGGCAGAAATTTATCGATCGCGAAGGACATCGCTACTTCCAAACTACAAGAATGATTTACATTCAAAACCGCACGCCTTGGGGAACCCTACAACTGGCCCGTTCTCTCGAAGACATCGATAGCTACCTGTTCTCGGTGCAAATTATTTTGCTGATTGGAGTTCTGCTGGCGATCGTCCTGATCATGATAGCTAGTTGGGGATTAGCAGGGTTAGCAATGCGACCTGTACGGCAGTCCTATCAGCAGATGCAACAATTTACAGCGGATGCCGCTCACGAACTGCGAACGCCGTTAGCTTCACTGCGAGCAATGACGCAGGCAGCGTTAAAAGCAGGAGACTTATCCCCACAAGACGTGCAAGCAACCCTGCAAACTGTGGATCGCCAGGGGCATCGGCTCTCCCAACTGGTACAAAATTTACTGTTACTGTGTCAGTTAGATCAACAGCGATCGTCAGACAAAAAACATCGTTGTTGTCTTAACAATTTACTCAAAGGGTTAGTGGATGATTTCGAGGCTCTAGCGATCGCCTCAGAATTGTCCCTAACCCTAGCCATTCAAACGAATGAATTGTTGTATGTCCTGGGTAATGAAGAACAGCTTTATCGTTGTGTTTCTAACCTGGTTGTCAATGCCATTCAATACACACCAGCTACTGGAACTATTAGGGTAATTCTAGAGCGCAATCTTTCCTATGCCATGATTCAAGTTCAAGATACGGGAATTGGTATTGCTCCAGAGGATCAGGCTCAAATTTTCAATCGCTTCTACCGGGTGAATCAAGAACGCTCTCGACATACAGGTGGTACAGGATTAGGATTGGCGATTGCTCAGGCGATCGTTCAGGCCCATCAGGGAAGCTTGCAAGTTTGCAGTGAATTAGGCAAAGGCAGTACATTTATCCTCCGACTGCCACTGATGGCAGAATCTAAAATTTAGGAATGACCTTTGAACAAATTCTGCAGACGAGGATACACCATGAATAACGGTAATCTTATTACACTCGAATCAGTGTCCTTTAACGATGCCCTGACGGTGCTGGTACGGCAAGGAGCGCAGCAAATCATTCGGCAAGCGGTAGAGGCAGAATTATAGGAGTTTTTAGGCCAGTACCAATCGTTCAAGGATGGGCAGGGACAAGCAGTGGGCTAGTTTATTAGATCTTCGATCGCTTTCAAGCAATGCAAATTTTGTATTTGGGCAGCAGTTCATGCACGATATAAAAGCGATGAGCCTGAAGGGCATCGTGAACTAGCTTCCAATGACTGGTCAGGAACGCTGGAGAGTAAGGAAAAACCTCATTATCACGATCGACTGCGGATTCAGTTTTCAGAGCTTCGTATTTCCAGGAGCCTTTCCCCTTAGAGGTATACGTCACCGTAGCAGGGCCAAAGCTGAACATACCGTCCGCGATCGCGGCTAACCATCGCTGGTGGCGGACTTCTCCCTTCTCATCCCGAATGGTTTCAAACAACTCCGCAATTCGACGTTTATCGGATTCCTGCAACCCTGGTACCATTGCTTCCGGGTTTCCCAGGCGGTACCGTTGCATCGCCTGACACATCCAATCCGCCGCGGCTAAAAAGTCACTGGGATTATCCCGGACAATTTTTTCACCTCGACCGTTGGTATAGCCCCAGCGCAAAAAGGGCTTATCCGGATTGCTCAGTACTGTGCCATGTCCCAGAGGCAGCGCTTCCCCAATAAAAAAATTCTTCAGCCGATTCCCCAACTTATGATCGGGTTGCCCCTGTTGATCAATCAGACAAGTCGCTTCATTCACTCGATGGCTAATTCCGGCAAAGCCTTGATGTGCCCAGGTGTCTGCATACACATGCATCGTGACACCCAACCGATAGATTCCGTAGGGATGATGCCGCTGGTTAATGCATTCCCGCACCATATCCTGAGCAACATAGCTATTGGGGCGACAAATCAGCTTTTCAATGAACGTTCCAGGTGGATCCTGATCAGCAGGCAGTCCTCCATTTCCGGGCAGAAAGTGGAACGGAACCCAGACGTAATGATTGGCCAGTTCCTTAAAGTTACGGTAATCCAGCATTTTATGGGCAGAGCTGATGCGGCTAAACAAAGCTCCATTATCAAACCGGATCAACCCGGCGTTGATGGCATCATCGACGTATTGAGCACTATAGGCAACGATATTGGCAGAGTCATGGTCAAAGCCAGCCAAACGAGCCACAACGTAGGTAACACCATGATGGAAGTCGATCTGCATTACATCTCTAGCCCAGAATTCTACGCAGCCCATTCTACTGTTCTTGCTCCTGTACTTTGATGATGATGCATTCAAATTTAATGGGGGGAGTGAATCAGGACGATCGCCAGGAGTTCCGCAAAACCAACGGAATTAACGTAATCTTTATAAAGACTGTGTAAAAATTAAAATTTCTCTGGACTCAACGGAGCTAGGAAGCAAGGTTGGGTACTCTAGATGAATGGATAGACTGGGTTGTCATTGGTCACTGGTCATTGGTATTGAGTAGCTGCTGTTTACACAGGACACAGGACACAGAACACAGGACGAATGCATTACAAGGTGAAACGATGAAAAGCATCAACTTAAGTTCAACGGTTTTACCCCTCGTGATTACAGCAATGGCCTTACCTGCCAGCGCTCAACAAGCTCAACAGTTTGTTAAATATCAGTGTAATGATGGGAAAACCTTTGAGGTTCAGTATTTTCCAGATAAAGCCTGGATGAGGTTGGATAATCTCAGGTTTGAATTGCTTCCAGTAGAGGCAGTTGAGGGGATGAAGTATTCCAATGGTCGCACCCTGCTACAGACCATCGGCAATAAGGCATCTATTGACGTTAACTTTCAGCCCTATCTTACAGAATGCATTTCTCAAAAAGATGTAGCCCCCTTTCCAAATCCAAATCCCTTTCTTCCCTAACCCAACAGTCTCCCGGAAGTGCCCTACTACACCGTCATTTTGTACCGGCTTGCACGCTGCCCTTCTATCCATTGAAAAACTCGATCCAATTCGGCGATCGTCACTAATTTGTATTGCCAGAGGATAACAGGTAAGCGGTTGAGATTTTGGCATTTGGACAAAATGACGGGAATGATCTCTGTAGGAACAGCTAAATCGTCCTGTAGAAAGCGGATTAGCTGGTGCTTTTGAATAGTCATAGAATCTACTGGTTGAACTGGCATAGAAATATCGATAGTGATCTCGGAAGCTATACCTCCACTATCGATGTTTCTTAAGCTGCTTTGGGTGATTTTTCCACGTTACAAAAGGTGACCATTCAGTATACCCCCGGTGATAAAAATCACGTAATAGTATCCGGAATTTTTGGAACCCTGATGGCTCAACGGGGTGGATGATGCAATCGGGGACGGGTCAGCACCCCTTGGGACGGGCTAAAGAGCAAGGCCAGCAGGAACAGGAATGAAGAAACCAGAACGATCGCAGGCCCAGAAGGCAGGTTGTAATAATAACTCAGGTAAACTCCCGTTACACTGGCGAGCATTCCAATAACGGCTCCCAGCAACATCATCTGATGCAGTTTCCGCGTCAGCAAGTAGGCCGTGAGTGCAGGGCCAATCAGCAGGGAAATTACCAGGATTACTCCCACAGCCTGCATACTGGCAATGATGGTCAGGGTAATCATCACCATAAAGCCCAGGTAAATCGCATTGACGGGTAATCCCATGGCCTGGGCACCCGTGCGATCGAAGGTGTAAAACAGCAGTTCTTTATAAGTCAGCCGGATCACCAGCAGAATCACCGCTGCAATCACCCCGGTGCGCCAGATGTCAGTAATCGTGACCCCCAGAATATCGCCAAAGAGGAAATTATCCAGATCAATTTTGTTCCGCAGTACCGTAATTAGCGTCACCCCCAGTGCAAAGAAACTGGAGAAGGTGAGCGCCATCGCCGCATCGACTTTTACCCGTGACTGGGAACGAATCCAGGCAATCAACAAAGCTCCCAAAATGCCAGAGGCAAAGGCTCCAATCAGAATATCAATGCCGAGGAAAAAAGAGACAGACAGCCCAGGCAGCACACAATGGGCAATCACATCCCCCAACAACGCCATCCGTTGCACAATCAGATAGCTGCCGACCACCGGACACAAGATGCCGACGACGATCCCGATCGCGATCGCGTGGCGCATAAACTCGTAATTCAGTGGTTCCAGAAGCCAACTCAGCATGAGGGATAATTGAATTCTGATTTTTTAGCGTCGTCGCCACCAGATATAGGCCGCAGTACCAAAGCCCAGTAATGGCAAGAGGATCAGGGCTAACAGACTGGACAAATTAGCCTGTTGAGCCGTCAGATTAATCCGGCGGTTTTTAGTGTCTTTGGGGCGAATCGAGAGCGTAGATTGTTCCGGTTGCTCTAGCCAGCGGACGGAGTTGAGGAACACATCGCCGTTGACCACCTGATCAAATAGGCCATCGGTCGCAAATGTTGAATTGCCAATCACCACTAGCCGGGATTTGGGAGCGGTTTGTTTTTCCAGCGCGATGCCCAACACCAGCGGCCCCTGCAAATCGGCAGGCGGATTAAACTCCAGTGGTTGAGTTTGCAGGTTACTTTCTGCCCAACTGTTATCGCTGGTAAATAGAAGGGGAGTTTCTTTGACATCTTTAACGGCTGTGGATTGCACCGGACGCGCGATCGAAAAGAAGGACAGATTATCCTTCAATTCTTTCGTGATTGGATGGTCGCCATAGCGGGTAACGATCGCATCCGCTGGCCCCAAATTAATTAACTTGCCACCCCCCGATCCATCGATCGCCACTCGCTTATCCAGGGTGATGCCCCAGTCTTTTAAGAGAGTGTCCAGTTTGGGATCGGTATTGGTCGGGTCAACCATCAGCAGGAGGTGACCACCCCGTTGTAGGTAATTCTTTAACGCCTGCACTTCCCCGTCCAGTAGAGGTTTTTGAGGGCCAGCAATGACAACTGCCGCCGCATCCTGGGGAAACTCCTTACTTTCTGCCAGTGTCAGCGGTTTGGCAACCAGATTTTTCTCACCCAGCAGTTTCACCGCCTGAGACATGGCCCCCGGTTGTCCGGCTTCCAGAGGCCGTTCCCCATGACCCTGTAGAAAGTAAACATTGGCACGACGATCGCTGAGAATTTGCTCCAACCCATTCGTGAGCTTGGCTTCTGACAGGCGATCCCGATCGCTCACCGTTTGCACAAACTGCTTGCGTTTATTATTCGGTTGCAGTTCCAGCACCACATCGCCAAAATTCTTGGCTTCAAACTGCTTGGCCAACCCCAACTCAGCCTGCGGATCGACATACTCAAAACTAAACTTGTTTCCCGCACGGCGGTAATTTTCTAGCAAAGCCCGATCCTGGGGATTTTGCTGCTTGGCAAACACCCACACTTTGACTGGCTCTTGCAAATTCCGTACCACTTCCTGGGTTTGCGGCGACAGAGTGAATTGCTGATTCTCCGTCAGATCCACCCGCCAGGCGTACTTTGCCCCCAGGAAATTAATCAATCCCAGAATTGCCAGCACCGCCAGGGTTGTAACCAGGGCATTGGCACCCGTTTCCAGCGATCGCTGGTTCCAGGCACTTGGTTGCCCCCCCATGTCTACCCGTCCCATCGCAATCAGTCCCACACCGATCATGGCAAGGCCAACCAGGATGAGCGCGATCGGCACTGCCGTCCATCCCCCAGAAACCACCCCTGCTGATACTCCCGCAATCATCAGCATCGGCCCCAACCAGATCAGGTATTTCAGGTATTTGAGCGCTGGAATTTTCTTCATAGGAAAGTTGAGGGTTAAAAGTTAAGAGTTGAGAGTTGAGGGTTAAAAGTTAAGAGTTGA
>JBBIQC010000012.1:0-22915 GCA_037442585.1 Oscillatoriales cyanobacterium bin_317 | reverse complement strand
GCTTATCAATTGACTGCCCTGCCTTGCAAAATGGCTTCCTTAAGACTGCACTAAGGACTCCTAACGGCTGAAAGTTGACTGAGGGACACTTCGACCTGACTCAACCGAGCTTCTAAATCGGCGATCGCCCCCTGAGTTTTGAGTTCATGTTCCCGGATGGCGATCGCCCGTTTGGACATTTCCAATGAATGGTTGTACTCTTCCTGCTGCCGTTGTTCCCTGGCCTTATTGAGTTTGCCAATCGCTAAGTCAACCGCTGCCCGTGCTTGATTCTCTTCCCGCTGGCGTTGCTCCAATAACACCTGTTCATGGGGGATGATCTCTTCCGGCAGTTCCGACTGTTCCATGTTCTGCAGCACATCAATTTTGCGTTCCTGTTGCTCTCTCCGGCGGATGGCCTCCAGTGATTTCTGGCGAGCCGTCTCGAGCGCGGCTGCTTCCTCGGTAAAGTCGGCCCCTGGTAATGGTTTCACTCCCGGTACTGGAATGCTCACAGTTTTCTTCAATCGGCCAATTTCCCGTTTCAGGTTGTCTCGCTCAAACTCCAGCCGGGTACGATCGCGCACCTTATCCGCGAGAATCTGTCCCGCAATAATCGTGTCTCCTTCCTTTACTTTCAAATCATCAGGAGCCGTCAGAGTGAGTTTGATCTTGAATCTGCCCTGCGTTTGGCTATCGTTTCCGGTGATGAGATTGGGAGAGGAATTGGGGTGTGGGGTGTCGGGTGTGGGGTGTGGGGAGGGTTGAGCCTGACCGCTACCTGGATAGGTCGGGCATTGGAGAGTTCTACCCGTCCCCCGTACATTCGTACCGTTGGATATTCGCCGATCGCTGGGGTCAGCCTCACCTCGCTCATGTCGTCCAGCAACAGGGAACCACTAATGAAACTGTTCTGGGGTACTCGCTGGAGCCAGTCCATAACCCCAATTTCTTGCAGGATCTGTTCCTGGCTGGTGACTTTAATGTCGTCCCCTAAAATCGTTTTCGTTTTAGTGGGATGAATCTGAGAGTCAGGAGCCTCCCCAATCTTGTAGAGTTTCCCAGTAGTTTTAGACTCACCAATAATGTCACTGGTCGTCGCATCAATGATGTTAAGAGCGGGGAAAGTGATGAGGAGCAGTAGTTGGGACGGTCATACAAGGTTACTCAATGCACTGGAGATGAATGATGTTTAGGCCTGTATTGTGGGCGGGCTGATCCATACGTTCACTCCTACACCAAGACTTTTATCTCAGAATCCAATAATATTTAGACAGGCATCGACGACTGCATCCTACGCGAGGGGCAATCGCGTTTAAATACAGACGATGAAACTTCAAACACTACTTTGAATCCAACCCGTTAATCGTAAATCCTGGAGCTTTGTAGGTATTAGGTAGATAAGACGCGGGAATCGTGCTGTGATTACCATCTCGCATAGCCAGATATCCAGGAGAAAGAATTTCAATTCCCCCTTGATTACAGTAATCCTGAATGTTCTGGTGTAAATCAGAGTAAATCGCGGGCATCCGCTCCGGGTGGTCGGTATAAGCATTCAGTTCGTAACTGACGTTGTAGTCGTTCAGGGCTGTTTGGAGAACGAACGGGGGCGGAGTGGTTAATACATCTGGAGTGGCCTTGGCGGCTCGAATTAACGCTTCATGAACTTTTTGCCAGGGTATATCGTACCCTAGTGTAATGGTGGTGTGCAGAATTAGGCCCATTTGATCGTCGGTGTCTCTGGAAAGAGCGCTGTAGTTAATCACGTTATTACCAATTAAGGCTGAATTTGGGACAGTAATTACGACATTTTTTGGGGTGCGAATTCGAGTCACCAGTAGGTTTTTTTCGTTGATGATGCCAATCTGCTCACCAACCTGCACCATATCTCCAATTTGAAACCCCCGGGTATATACCGAAATGATGCCTCCGACGATATTTGAGAAGGCACTGGCGGCACCCAGAGTGAATAAGGCACTGAGTACTAAGGAGACTCCCTGAAACGCAGGAGACTTGAATCCTGGTAGGAAGGGCAGACCGATCGCGACGGCCAGCGCAATGATAAAAAATCGCGTCAGATCAAAGGTGGGTTTGGCCCAATCGGGATAGAACCAGGGGGCGGCGATATTTCCCAGTTCGACTTCTCGGAAAAAAAGGCGGGTAAAGGCCAGGATTTCACGGGTAATAAAGATGATAAAAATCAGCGTAATCAATTCGGGAAGGTAACTCACAATTCCCTGCTCGATGCTGGCGATCGTCGATCCTAAAATAGACCAGAAATTGAGGCTTAGCCCCTGAGTCCAGGGAAAGAAACCCAGAATCAGGAAAATATAAACACAAAGTAACAAAAGATATAACAAGTTGCGGGCTAATTCTGCAAAACGAATGGCCAGAGAGATAAATGGAGTGACTGTAAAACGTTGTCGTCCTGAGTTTCTCAGTCTCTCTCCGACGCGATTCAACCAGATCTTCAACCGATCTAACGTCATTGAAAAAAGCCAGTTCAACAGGTTAACAGCCAGGAAAAACCCCAGAGTCGCCAAAATGGTGTAGCCAATCCCCCGTAAGATATTTTCAATACTGCGTTCCTGCCGATAATTCGTTACGGCTGTTTTCATCGATCGAGTCCAGGATTGGGCTAAGGCAGCTTCAGTTTGATTGGCGATCGCGGCATCCGCAGCATCGATCGTGGCAATAGGGATGGCAGGATTTTGGCCCGCCACAATCAGGGGCACATCCTTAATCATCTCTGTGCGGATGGAGTCAACCGGAAGTTGATAGTTGTTGGCCACTTCAGTCAATCTCTGGCTGATGTCGGTGGCGCGTTGCTCAGCAGAGAAGCTCTGAAGACCTGTTTTCACTTCAAACACGGGCTTGCCACCCAACATCACCACCTGGGGTTGTGTGGGTTGCGGAGTTTGGGGCTGTGGTACCTGCGCCTGCGCCCAATCTGCAGCTTGAACCAGCATGAGAAACCCCAACGCGATCGCACAGAGCTTGAAGAGATGACGATTAAAACGATGCAGCATAGTTACAACTCATAAGTAATCAGAGTTAAGCCCGAAACTTAAGACCGAGACTTCAAGGGAAATTTGGGCAGTACTGTAGCCAGAACGAAACAAATGGCCGTGAAAATCATTGCAATCACCAGGGAGTCTCGCATTCCCGTGGAGGCTGCTTCCAGGTTGATCGATCGCATCACCGGGTAAGCCGAAGGTGGTAGCTGTTGCTTGAAGATCCCTCGTACTTCGTCTTGCGATAAGGTCTGAAGCATTTCCTGGAGGGTTGAAATAGCTTGCCTTCGCTGGTCAGGCGGGATGGTTTTGCCTAAATCTTGCAAGACCTCATCTACGATTTTTTGAGAGGCAAAGAAAATTAGAATTGTTCCTAAAATTCCCCGCCCCAGGGAACTCCCCAGATTTTGTACTGGATTGTAAATGCCAGAGCCTTCAGGTTTCTCTCGCTTCGTGGCCACAGAATAAGTCAATGCACTGATGTAAGACAAAAATAATCCTGAACCAATACCCATCATCACCAGTCCTGGTAGTAATCCGAGTGGGGTGACGGTGGGACTGATACTGTGATGCAGCACCCAAAGACCAACTCCGAGCAGAATAATGCCTGCATAGACAATGTATTTAGGGGGGATGCGATCGCCTAAGGTTAAAAACCTGAGTACTGCAATCAGCACGACAATCATGGCTAAGGTATAAGGCATGATTGTCAGGGAGGTTTTGTAGGGATTTGAAAGCAACACCGCTGGTACAAACTGATATAAGTTAAATTGCACCCCAGTTGAAATCAAGGTGTGTAACATTGCTGTTAACATGCCAAATACAAAGATGCGCTTCCGCAGCAATCCCACTCGCATTAAAGAGGCTGCCGATCGCTGCGCCTGTCCTCGTTGCCATAATCCAAAAAAGCCAAGGAAAATGGCTCCAACCGCGATTAAGGTGGGCACAATCGAAATCGCAAAGGGGGGAATCACCATGCCCGCAAAGGTCAGTTGGCGCTTGGGAACCCACCAGCCAAACTCTCCAGCCAGACACACAGCCAGCAAAATGGAGCCAAGTCCCAGAAAGGAGAGTAAGCCTCCCACCCAATCGATCGGGTCTTTGCACATAATGCCCAGGTCGGGAATGAATCGCTGCCGCCACAAAATGATCAGCAAGACGATTAAAGACGGTGCGAACGACCAGTGCCAGGTGGCATGGTAAGCAATGTAGCCCCCCAGTATAATCCCCGCCAACCCCCCCAGAGTAGAAGCCAGAATCAGGGCCAGGGTGGCTTGCTGTGCGGCTTTGCCCTCGAAGGCCAGATCGGCAATAGCCCAGGGAGTGCTGATCAGGGGAGTTGCCCCTAACCCCACTATGAAGGTGAAACTGACGGCCAGAAACCCGATGCCCGTACTCAACGCCGTGCATAAAATGCCAATCCCATACAGAATCAGTCCAGTAAGGAATACTCGTCTGCGACCATAGTATCGACACAGGTTTTCAGTGGTAGGAGCAAAGGAAGCTGTAACCAGGGAAAAAATGACCAGTGTACTCTGAATGTAACCAATACTGGAATTCAGATCTAACACAATGGAAGACATAATGGCGGGCATGACGCTAACGTTGTAGGAAACCATAAACAGCGTCAGCGCGATTGCCCAGAAACCTTTCCGTCCAACTTGAATAGCCTGCTCCTGGATCATGGTCAGCTTCCTTTGGCTCGTCTCATGGCATACTTCCCCCCCAAGTTTTATTCAGCGTGTCCTTATAGTAAAAAGCACAAATAAGAAAGATATAAGGATGAGATAATCCGGGGTGAAGTACTCCAAAGTTGTTCAACAGCCCAAATCTGTTGCGTTCAAGCCCTTACGACTACAGCAGACTGTCCTTATCCTTTTCTTACATCTGTTGTTTAGGATTGAGGCTGTGCGTTGGGAAGCAACCGTTGCGATCGCAGGAATGATCTGGCACCACCAACGGTATCGAACAGTGCAACTTACCGTTAGTTAGTACGGAGCAGTGACATTCATCTATGCCATTTAGATCATCTACAGCAATCTTAATGGGCCTGTTGGCGATTGCTCCGGCCAACTCAGCCTTGGCTCAAGCCACTCATCAGGCTCCTTCCGTGGAACTGGCCCCATCAAACTGGCAAGCCGTTGTCTCAAAACAGGGACAGTTCACGGTTCTGGCTCCAGCCACACCACAAGCGGAGACAACCTCCACCCCAGTGACTGGTAAAACCTTAACCTGGCAGGTTGCCAAAATTCGCAATGGGCAGGAGCTTTATGCCGTGGCTTATACGGATCTGCCCTTGGCGGTGTTGGCTCAGGGGCGGGAAGCGGTGTTGAACGGATTGAAAAATCGCCTGTTAGCCAATGATTTTGACTGGAGTGCGATCGCGGCACGCGGCCACCGCATTTCCCTGGGAGATATTCCTGGTATGGAATACTTGAGCTTACGCAATGGTAAGGTGTCTGCCCTGCGCCTGTATTTGGTTAATCTGAGGCTCTACGGCGTGTTTGCTACAGCCGCTAGTGTGAATCCAGTGAACCACTTCATGGACTCCTTTCAGGTGGCTTCCATCTGGCAACCGTTCACGTCCCAGGCTGGAAAATTTACGGTGAAATTTCCGATGGCTCCGATCGCTACCCTGGAAGTAATTAAGACTCCTAACCATAGCTTTTCCTGGCGCAAATTTGAAGCCCGTAATCTGTATGCCAAAGAGGATTCCTACATTGTTGCCTATGCCGATTTGCCGGAAAAGTTGGCAAAAGCAGGCACGGAGGTAGCTCTGGAGACAGCAACTAAAGAAACGCTGACTGCTCTGGGCCTGCTGGCGATGGCAGAGCAGGGCCGAGCGATCGCCTTGAAGGGGTTGCCAGGACGGGAGTTCATGGGGACAAGCCAGGCCGGACGATCGCTCACCATGCGCTTTTACCTCTCTGGAAATCGCTTATATGGCGTGTTTGTGGGGACGAAATCGCTTGACACCTTGCAGGAGGTGCTCAATTCATTCCAAATACTGTAGAGGACGCATCATGAACCGCATTAATATCTGGCTGGGTGGGATCATTGGCCTCATTGCCATGACTTCTCCTGCTACAGCAATAACCCAATTGTCACTACAACCGCAAGCTTCTATCCCGGATCAATCCGGAGTGTTGATCGCGGGTCTGATTCGAGTCCTGGACGTGGCTGAAGATGTGGATGATTTAGCCAAAGGAAACATTCGAGGCATTGATCCAGTAAAGAATGTGACTCGCGATGTGGAAGATGCTTTTGATGACACCAGAGATACCGTTGAAGACTTCGGTGATGATGTGGGTGACAGTGTTCGGGATGTGAACAGAGCCATCGATCGCGCTGCCGATGACGTAAATGACTGGTTTGACTAAGTTGATCACTAGGAAGTACTCATGAACATTCAACTTTTTCAGGGGTTACGTGGGTTTAAGCGAGAAGCCTTAGCCACGGAAGTCATGGCAGGAATCACACTGGCCGCTTTGATGATTCCGCTCAATATTGGCTACGCTCAGGTTGCTGGACTGCCTGCAACGGTGGGGCTCTACTCTACCATCCTGCCCATGATTGCCTTCGCGATCTTTTGTACCTCCCGGCAGCTCGTTGCCAGCCCTGATGCCGCCGCTGCCGCTCTGCTTGGTGCTCAATTGGCAGGACTGGCAGCAGTGAATGACCCCCGCTACCTGCAACTGAACTATGCCAATACGCTAATTTGTGCGCTGATCTTTTTTCTGTTCTGGTACTTCAAGCTGGGATTTTTGGCCAATTTTCTGTCAAAAGCAGTTCTGACCGGATTTGTGAGTGGGCTGGGAATTGAAATCCTGACCAGTCAAATTAAAAAGATCATGGGAGTGCCAATTGAAGCCGAGGGCAGGTATCCAATAGGGGTGTAGAGCCGGGAAGGGAGGGAACTGGGGGGTGATCCAGTCCGCCGGTTCCGGAGGCCTGCAAGCTGCGGGAGCTTGCTTTCTGCGCCGAGGGCTGGTTTCGCGAGGTGCTGGAGATGATCAGCAAAGTTTTTCAGGTCAATCTGTATACGGTTGCGATCGGGGTGGGCACCATCCTCTTAATCCGGTTGCTGAAACGCTATTTACCTCAGATTCCGGGAGCGCTGGTGGCGCTGGCGGTGATGACGGCGATCGTCTCCGGGTTTAACCTGACTCAGCATGGGGTGACTGTCCTGGGAGAGGTTCCAGCAGGGTTACCCAGCTTGACCTTTCCTCAGGTGAATGGCAACGACTGGTTAAAGCTATTTCCTGGGGCACTGGCGATTTGTGGCATCACCTTAGCTGAAGGGTTACTGGTGGGACGCAGCTATGCTCAGAAACGGGGATATCCGATGGATGCGGATCAAGAGATGTTTGCTTTTGGAGCCTCAAACGTAGCGGCAGGATTGACTGGAGGCTTTGCGATCGGGGCGAGTGGTTCCCGTACAGCAGCAATGGACAGTAGCGGTTCTCGGAGTCAGATCCCCAGTCTGGTGGCAGCGATCGTTGTGGCGATCGTGCTAATCTTTTTCACCAATCTTTTAGCTTTATTACCAAATGTCGTGCTGGCGGGTATCGTTGCTAATGCAGTGCTGGGTCTGATTGAAGTTGGAGAACTGCGAGAATTGTTTCATCTGCGGCGATCGGAGTTTTGGGTAGCGATCGTGTGTTTACTCAGTGTGCTGGTGCTGGGGCCATTGAAGGGGGTGATTATCGCTTTTCTCCTGTCGGTAATTGATCTGGTACGGCGAGCGGCTAACCCACCCACGGCGATATTAACCCAGACCGCAGAAGAAAGCCGATTTGTCTCTGTTGCTCGCCATCCAGAAGCCTCTCCCACCCCCGGTTTGCTGATCTATCGGTTTGGTGCACCGCTCATCTTTGCCAACGCAGAATTTTTCCGGCAGCAAATAGAACATTTGGTTGAAACTACTTATCCTCCCGTAGAAGAGTTTGTATTGAGCGCAGAAGCGATCAGCGACATCGATGTGACGGGAGCAGAAGCACTGGAGCAGGTGATGGAGATGTTGGAGAAAAAGGGCATTCGCTTTGGATTATCGCGAGTGAATCAACCGATCTACGCGTTGTTGAAAAATTACGATTTACTCGATCGCCTTAAAGATCAGATTTACGGCAGTAATCGACAGGCCACTGAGTCCTTCAGTCAGCATTTACCATCCCAGAAACCGGGCTGCTAAAGATTCTTATTTTGCCCTTATAAGACTCATATTGGTTTCTGCCAGCATCAGAATAATTGTACAAAGGAGTTTTTATGAGTGTCACTGGCGATCGCCCCGACCCTCTACCGTCCTGGAATGATGGAGCGGTTAAAGCTGCAATCCTTGAGTTTGTGAATCAAGTGACCCGTGAGGATAGTCCGACCTATGTGACACCCCCAGAACGGATTGCTACCTTTGATAATGATGGGACGCTGTGGTGTGAACAACCGATTCAGGTTCAAGCGTTTTTCCTCCTCGATCGCGTCAAAGCCATTGCTACTGAACAACCAAAACTGGCCCAACAGCAGCCGTTTAAAGCTATTCTGGAACGCGACAAAGCGACGATCGCCACCTTCAGTAAAAAGGAACTTGTCACCTTATTTTTTGCTACTCATACAGGTATGACCCCGGAGGCATTTCAGGACATCGCCATTTCCTGGTTAAATGTTGCCCACCATCCTCGCTTTCAGCAGTTGTTCAAAGCCTGCGTGTACCAGCCAATGCGAGAACTGTTGGCATTGCTGAAGGCGAATAGGTTTAGAAACTTTATTGTCACCGGAGGCGGCATTGAATTTGTTCGGGCGATCGCCGAAGAGATTTACGACATTCCTCCCGAACAGGTGATTGGCAGCAGCAGCAAACTGAAATTTGAACTTCAAGGTGATACTCCCCGACTCACCAAACTCCCGGAACTGAATAGTTTTGACGATCGTGAAGTGAAAGTAGAAAACATCGCCTTGCACATTGGTCGTCGTCCCCTACTAGCTTTTGGTAATTCCGATGGCGATCTGGCAATGCTGCAATACACGGCGGCAGGGAGCGGCAACCGACTGGCCTTACTATTGCACCATGATGATAGCGATCGCGAATATGCCTACGATCGCGATTTCAAGCTCAGTCCCCTTACCGTTGCCCTGGATATCGTACCCAAACTCAATGGGGGGAGGGTGGTCAGTATGAAGCAGGATTGGAACCCAGTGTTCTCGTTCTAGATCACCATTGGACTGAGTTGAGATTGATGAGATAACAATGCAGCATAAGTTTTGGTATTTCTGTTGTACCAGGGCAGATTTCTATCAAATGAAGCGGAAATACCAACAGGTTGAGTAGTTCGTGTTCAACCTGAAACCGATGAAGTAGCAGAAGAGCAAATCATTTAGAAAAATCTGATACTTCACATCAGTGACGATTGATTAAACTAACAAGGAGATACCCATGCCAAACGGTAAACCTAATATTCTAATTCTCTGGGGTGATGATATTGGTCAAAGCAACCTCAGTTGCTACAGCGATGGATTGATGGGCTATCAAACACCCAATATCGATCGCGTTGCGAAGGAAGGGGCTAAGTTCATTCACTACTACGCAGAACAGAGCTGTACGGCGGGTCGAGCGGCTTTTATTACGGGGCAATCTGTCTTCCGCACCGGGTTAAGTAAGGTCGGTCTACCGGGGGCAGAACTGGGTTTCCGGGCAGAAGATCCGACGATCGCAGAACTCTTGAAGCCCCTGGGGTATCGCACCGGACAGTTTGGTAAGAACCACTTTGGCGATCGAGACGAACACCTGCCCACCATGCACGGATTCGATGAATTCTTTGGCAACCTGTACCACCTCAACGCTGAAGAAGAACCAGAATTACGGGACTATCCCCAACCCGATGATTTCCCCAATTTCCAGACTAATTATGGCCCTCGTGGCGTGTTGCACTGCTGGGCTAACGGCGATGGCACCCAGCGGATTGAAAACACAGGGCCGCTGACCAAAAAGCGGATGGAAACGGCTGACGAAGAGTTTATGGCAGAAGCGAAGCGGTTCATTCGAGATGCAGTCGCTTCTGGAGAACCCTTCTTTGTCTGGTTCAACACCACTCACATGCACTTCCGAACCCATGCCCGACCCCAGGATTTGGGGCAATCGGGTCGCTGGCAGTCGGAATATCACGATGTCATGATCTATCACGACAACTGCATTGGCGAGATGCTGAATCTACTGGATGAGTTGGGAATTGCGGACGATACGATCGTCATGTACAGCACCGACAATGGCCCCCACATGAATAGCTGGCCGGATGCTGGCATGACCCCTTTCCGGAATGAAAAGAATTCCAACTGGGAAGGGGCGTATCGAGTACCCGCTTTAGTGCGCTGGCCTGGAAAGATTCCGGCAGGGGTCAATCTGACGGGTATTGTCAGTCACCAGGACTGGTTACCCACCCTACTGGCCGCAGCGGGAGAACCAGAGATCAAGCAAAAACTATTGACCGGGCATCAGGTCGGGAATAAGAATTTCAAAATCCACCTGGATGGCTACAATATGCTGGACTACTGGACGGGCAAGACTGATAAAAGCCCCCGAGTCGAGTTCTTCTACTTCTCTGATGATGGTGACTTGACCGCGTTGCGGTATGACAACTGGAAGATTGTGTTTATGGAGCAGCGTGCTACCGGAACCTTACAAGTCTGGGCAGAACCCTTTACCGCCCTGCGGGTACCCAAGATCTTTAACCTGCTGACGGATCCTTACGAGCGGGCTGACATTACCTCCAACACTTACTGGGATTGGGTTCTCGATCACGTCTTCCTGCTGGTGCCCGCCCAGACCTATGTTGGCCAATTCCTGGCGACGTTTAAGGATTATCCACCCCGACAGAAGGCGGCCAGCTTTAGTCTCGATCAGGTGATGGAGAAGATGACTTCAGCCTCTACGGGTGGGCCATAGTTTCGTAGGGGTGGGCACTGCCCACCCTTAATGACTAAGGTCAATGTTGGCTTGCGATTAAAAATCTGGGCTTGCGATTAAAAATCTGGGATTGTAGCCGTTATGTTACAAAAACTTCCGCCTCGCATTCATGTTCTGACCAAACCAACAGGAGCCATTTGCAACCTCAACTGCTCCTACTGCTTTTTTCTAGACAAAGAACAGCTTTATCCCGGCAGCCGGTTTCGGATGACGGATGAAATACTGGAAACCTACATTCGCCAGTTGATTGAAGCCCATCGCACTCCCCAGGTGACGGTCGCATGGCAGGGGGGAGAGCCAACCCTGATGGGACTGGACTTTTTCCGCAAAGCGATCGCCTTTCAGGAGCAGTATCGCAAGCCAGGGATGACCTTCGAAAACACAATGCAAACGAATGGCACTCTGTTGAATGACGAATGGTGTGAGTTTCTTAAAGAAAATAACTACCTGATTGGCTTGAGTCTTGATGGCCCTCGTGAGTTGCACGATGCAAATCGAGTTGATAAAGGAGGGGACGGCACCTTTGATCGAGTGATGCGAGGGCTGCGGCTGTTGCAGAAGCATGGAGTGGATTACAACATTTTGACTACCGTAAATCGGGTGAATGGCGATCATCCCCTGAAGGTCTATCGCTTTCTTCGGGATGAGGTCAAAACGGACTGGATCCAGTTTATCCCGGTGATCGAACGGTTGAATGAAGGCGGCGTTACGCTTTATCAGCAAGGATCGGTGGTGTCCGATCGCTCCGTCCAGCCAGAACAATTTGGCAATTTTTTAATCACCATCTTTGATGAATGGATTCGTCATGATGTGGGCCGGGTGTTTGTCCAGACTTTTGAAGCCACTGCTCGCAGTTGGATGGGGTTGCCCTCTGGGATGTGTGTTTTCATGCCCACCTGTGGGCAGGGGGTCGCTCTGGAGCACAATGGCGATCTCTACTCCTGTGATCACTTCGTAGAACCAGATTATCTATTGGGCAATATTCAGCAGTCTTCTATAGCAGAGTTGGTGGGCAGCGATCGCCAGTACCAGTTTGGTCAGGATAAACTGGCCACCCTACCTCAGTATTGTCGCACCTGCGAAGTACGGTTTGCCTGCCACGGAGAATGTCCAAAGAATCGCTTCCTGACCACACCCGATGGTGAACCTGGACTGAATTATCTGTGCGCGGGGTACAAAAAGTTTTTTAATCATGTCAACGAACCTTTGACGGTGCTCGCCAATTTGATGCGCCAGGGATTGCCTGCCTCCGAAATCATGACCTGGTATGCAATGAAAGATCAGCAGGCCAGAAATCCGGAGCAACTGCGATCACGATCGAGCAAACCAGCTCGATCGCACAAAGGATTTGGACATTCAACGGTACAAGAGCAAGTTCGCAGGATGCAATAGGCTGTACAGCAGTAACACCCGCAGACAGCAAACTATTCAGCACAACCATTTAATTTAGGAGGCTGAACCGTGTTTAATCGAGAGGCTCGTCAAGAACGTCGAGAAGAGCGGCAACAAGATCGTAGTTTTGGTCGCCGCAATAGTGGCAATACCAGGTACAAAATGCGAGAGCGCCTCATTTCCATTGGGGATGATTTTTTTATTGAGAATGAGTCCGGTGATCGCGTTTTCAAAGTAGATGGTAAAGCCTTGCGCGTTCGCCAAACGCTAGGAATTGAGAATTTGCAGGGGCATGAATTATACCGAATTCAGGAGCGGATGTTGCGAATCAAAGATTCCATGGAAATTGAGGATGCGAGTGGAAATACCGTGGCAATAGTGAAGAAAGCTTTGATTGCCCCTTTACGCGAACGCTGGATTACCAAAATTGGGAATGGTCCTGATCTGGATATTCAGGGAAATATTCTGGATCACGAATACACAATTGAGGACGGTCGAAAAAAAATTGCAGAGGTTTCAAAGCGATGGTTCCGCCTTAGAGATATCTATGGCGTTGAAATTGAGCCAGGACAAGATAATGCGTTGATTTTAGCGATCACCGTTGGCATTGACACGATGGCTCATGACGCTATGGGTTAATGTCTGATTTTTAGGACAAGCAACATGTTATGCAGTGATGCATGACAACTATAAACAATATAAACAAGGAGCATTTCATGGCAACACTTACAGTTTTGAAATATCTCACTGCTGATGGTGCTGAGAAGGCGGTTAAAAAACTGCTGGATTTGGAACAGCAACAACTGATTAAAGTAGAAGACGCTGCTGTAGTTAGTTGGGAGACTGGCAAAAAGAAACCTAAAACTCGTCAGGCCATTCCTACGACGGGTATAGGTGCATTGGATGGAGCCTTTTGGGGCATGTTGTTTGGGCTGATCTTTTTTGTTCCCATTCTGGGGATGGCGATCGGTGCAATTTCTGGTGCGTTGTCAGGTTCGTTCGCCGACTATGGAATAGATGATAATTTCATTAAAAAAGTTCGGGCAGAGGTCACTCCTGGTACTTCTGCGCTATTTGCAATGACCAGTGGGGTCGTCATGGATCGGGTCGTGGAAGCATTTAAAGGGGATTCCTTTGATATCATTGCAACCAATCTGTCTTCAGAACAAGAAACCAAACTCAAGGAAGCCTTTCAGCAAAGCTAGAACCACCCTATAAATCGTTGATAATTCATCTGTCTGCATCCCTGCTCTTTTGGGTGTGGTTGCTGGGCGGCCCTGGTGCATTTCTGGCAATGCCACTTACGTTTCTACTTATTTTATTGTTGGATAGTTTTGCTGACAGTCGCTGGCTTGTGGATGTGATGATGATCCGATCGCCCGAGAATGAGCATACCGGAGAAGAACCCCGTAGTAACGCAAGACCTTTTTAATCCAGAATGAACACCTTTTTGCATTGAGCAGGTTTATATTATGGCAATGCTGTCTCCGCAGGAAATGTTTATTTTATTTTTTGTCACTCTGGGGCCTCTCAAGGTGATTCCGCCATTTTTTCAACTGACTCGAGAAAGTGAGTACCCGTTTCGGCGAACGGTGGCTATTCAGGCATTTCTGATTTCTGTTGCGATCGCGATCTGCATTGGCATCGGTGGCAATCTGATTCTAACCTCCTGGCACATCAACCGCATTTGTCTGGCATTGGCGACTGCCCTGATCTTCTTCTTTCAGTCTTTTCAAGCGGTCATTCAACGTGGGATCAATAATTACGACCCGCCGGAGCCTGCCGACAAGTCATTCCCGAAACCAGCTTCCAGGATTGCGCTGTTTCCCTTAGCGATTCCGGCAATTATCACCGCTCCTGGGGCTGCCGCAATCATTTTGCTGGCCGATTCTGCTAATAGTCTAAATTCAATTTTGATCCTGTATGGGCTGATCCTGGCAGTACTGGTGGTGAACCTGCTGTCAATGTTGGGGATTCGACAAATTATTACCTTTGTTCCATTACCCGTATTGGCAACAGTGGGTTGGGTCTTTGCGGTGCTTCAGGCCGCATTGGCTACTCAAATTATTCTGCATCAGCTTCAGCTTCTAGATGTCCTATCCAAAGATGTTTTGTAGCAGGCGATCGCAATCCTATGGCGTTGCTGAGCACTGATCCTGATTTTGCAAACCTCCCATCGGAAGGCTCTGTGAGCAATACCCACCTGATGATTTGTGCTTGATTGATGTGAAAACGACTGTAAGTTTGGTTCTTATTGGCTATGAAATTCAATCCATTGTCCAGACCAATGCTCTCTATAACAACGAAGAATTTGAAGAATTTTTCCATCCTGGGGAGAGGTTTTGGTTGGGCAGTGGTGATTCTGATATTGGCTGTTGGTCTGACCTGGTGGCTCTCTCCAGCAGCTAGCCAGATTCCTGCTTTGGGCCAAGGGGCGACCAGTGGACAGGCTATTCCCCCCGGAGTGCAGCGACTGGGATTATTGGAAATCACTGGGATCAACCTGGATGGCAAAGAGTTATTCAAAATTGCCTCCCCTGCGGTGCTCGATCGCAGTAATCCGGGAGCTCAGGTTCCAGTTGAAGTGCGGGCACAACAGATTGAAGGCAACTTAAAGCAACTGGTGTCGCAAGGCTCATCCACCTCCCCAAATTCCCCATCTTCCCCTGCACTGGATCCAAAAACGTTACAGGTTTACTTTGATATCCTGAATGGGCAGCCTGTCCTTTTTGTTAAAGATACCCATCTGGCAGAGCCTAAAGTACTGCTGACGGTGACTGATGCCGATGCTCAATATCATGGGGTATCCAAGAAGGAACTGGCGAAGCAGTGGCAGGAGATTTTAGACACGGAATTAAAGGCCGCTCTAGAACGGCGACAACCTGAAGCTTTACGGCAGCAAACCCTGGGTACTCTTGCTTTTTTAGCGATCGCCTTAGTATCCACGCTGGGTTTTGGGAGCTTGTTAAAAGTATTGGAGCGGCGCAGACACACCTTAAGACAACAACAAGAAGCGGGGGCGGAGACGGAGACAAATTCAATCACTCTGGCTGCAGAATCTGCCCCCCCGGAGGAACAACAACGATTTCCGATTATTGAGAAAATACGACAACGGTTAAGTCTACAGCGGCGCTTACAAATTATCAATTTATTACGATGGTTAGTATTTTGGGCGATCGTGTTCCTTTGGGTTTTTGGGATCTCTGCCAGCTTGTATCGCTTCCCCCAAACGCGCAAGTTTGCGATTGGGTTTATCTCCACGCCAACGCTGATTCTGATTGCCTGGTTTATTACGGGCCTGGCCAATCATCTCTTGAATCTGATCATTGATCGCATTGCCTTAGCCTGGGAAGAGCAAGAGTTAACTGCTGTCGAAGATATTCAGCGTAAGTCACTTCGCATTTCGACCATCACCAATGTGACTAAAGGCTTAAAAACGGTTCTAATTTACGTTGTTGGTATAACCTGGGTACTCCAGATTTTGCAAATTGCCTCTACTTCGGTATTGGCCTTTGGAGCCGTACTGGCTCTGGCAGTTTCCTTTGCCGCTCAAAGCCTGGTCAAGGATTTTGTCAACGGTTTTTTGATTCTGTTGGAAGATCAGTATGCGATCGGCGACAAGATTTTAGTGAATCAGGTACTTGGTGTGGTAGAAGACTTAAACCTGCGTATGACCCAGATTCGCACCGATGCTGGAAATTTAGTCACTATTCCCAATAGTCAAATCTTGCAAGTTGAGAATACCAGTCGGAACTGGTCTCGTGCAGATTTTAGAATTGAGGTGGCTTATGAGACAGATGTGGATCAGGCATTAGACATTGTTCGCAAAGTTTCTGAAGAGTTAGCCTCTGATCCGGAGTGGCAACCTTTCATTCTTGACCCACAGGAGATGTTGGGGGTTGAGGCGATTTCCCATTCTGGCATGGTGATTCGGATTTGGGTGCGTACTGCCCCCCGCAAAGATAGCAGTGTTTCTCGTGAGTTGCGCCGTCGCTTAAAGAAAGCGTTTGATCACAACCATGTCAAGATTGGCGTACCGCAACAACTGCTGGATGGTCGTCTGATAGGTCAACTGCAGCCATTAACGGTTACAATACCAAATTAAATTGTGATCCCCGTAGATGTTTGTAGGGAACAGTATGTATAAGCCATACTGCCCAAGGTGTGAGGTCTGACGATAAATGATTAGTACTCAGGGTTATAACTAAACTAAAACTTAAAGGTCATCCGAATGGTGGCAATTACATCATCGGGGTTGTCATTATTTTGGTTAGGTGCAGTCAACCAAATGACACCCGGCGTGACCGAAATGTTATCGTTGACCTGATAGCGGTAGAATGCTTCAATTTGAAACGGAATATCCTTCTCAAAGGCTTGAGGATTGCCACCCTCAAAATCATTCAGGTATGGCTGTGCTCCCACCACTAAACCCAGTAGGTTGCCCTTTTTGCCCAGATCGGGAAAGGCAAACGTGAGGGCATAGTTAAAGATTTCGCCATCGCCACGATTAATTAAGCGAGCATAGGTTGCTCCAAACCAGCCACTCAGAACAAAACTGGGACTGAACTGATAGGTAGCCTGAAACCCGTAGGAATTAGAAATCACAGGTTGGGCATCAAATAACAGGCCAGTGGTCAGCCGAGTTTGACCTGCCAGGGTATTCGCTACGGCGGTTCCTGCTACGCTCAGCGCATTGTAGTTGAAGCCAAACCGTCCGGGGGGGAAGTAGGCATTGATGTAAGTTCCAGCCAGACTAAATTGGCGGCTTGGACTCCAGGTAACCTGAGCGATCGCAGAATATCCGCCATTAAACAATCCCCGTTCTGGGTTGCTGACCCCAAACCCATCGGCCAGATATCCGGCGGATAATCTCAACTGGGGACTGACGAAGTAATTTAAGCCCACTCCACTACCAGCTCCCAGGGCATAAATGGCATTCCGTTCACCAAACACAGAGAGTGCTCCCCGTCCCCCATCGGAGTCATCCAGAATGGGGTTGAGAGTCGGCGCGCTCGCGTAAAGGGGGAAAAAGCCACCTCCTGCTACAGATACCAATAATTTCTGCCCCACCAGAAAGTTATAGGCCAGAGTCAATGCCGTCAGTTGGCTATTCGTATTGGCACCAAATTGAGAAGCCAGAGTTCCTTCTGCACTGGGAACATCAATGCCACCGACCCGTGTAGTTGGAAGAGGGAAGCCGACCCCCAGAGTAGGTACGTTGCCTGCCCATAAACTGGTGATCAATAAATCTTTACCCGTAAAGCTGGTCTTTAAGTCAAGGCTGGTTCGATACTGCAATACCGTTTCCGTATTACTCCCACTGCCGCCAAACACATCAGCCAGCGCAAAGATAGCGGTTCCACCCAGTTTAGTGGTGGTAGAAAACTGCTGTTTTTCCAATGTGGCAGTGCGGACTTCCAACGCATCGACTCGACCCCGGAGCGCTGCCAGTTCTGCAGCAAACATTTCTTGCAGCCGTTTGACAGTTTCTAAATCTTCTTTTTTAACAAAGTCGGAAGTGGCCGCCGCAATCAATTCTTGAATTTTATCCAAGCAGGCATTGAGACCTGCTGTAAATTCCCACCGAGTCAGGGCACGATTGCCTCGATAGGTTTTATCGGGATAGCCGACGATACAACCATACCGCTCGACTAAAGACTGCAAAGCTTGAAATGCCCAGTCCGTTGGCTTGACATCGGTCAACTGGGAAACCGAAGTGACCTGAGCCATGCTGTTGTCATCAGTCTTTTCTGTCCCAATCGCATGGACAGGCAGAATTGTTTGATCGGTTGGGATAGCAGAGTTGAAGGCTTCACCTGTGGCCTCAAACTCTGTGGCGTTGGCGGATGCGATCGCCCCCCAACTCCATAAAAGAGAAAAAACCAGTAATAGACTATTGTGATGTTTATTCAACACCTGAATATACTCCTCAGATACTCACACTCGCTGAGAGATTAATCGATTGAAATAAGAAAGTTGTAAGAAAAATCTATAGCGGAATGACCAATGCAAACTCAATGCAGGGGATGAGTAACGCTAGCAGTAACGGATTTCGTGTCATTCCGGATCAGATAATGACCAGCCCAATAACTCGGCAATTTGCTGGGAGAGGGTTAGTGGGTTAAAAGGAGTTGTAATTGCTCCAATCACCCCTAATTCATCAAACTGCTGCCGAGATAACCAGCGAGCATCGGACGTGAGCAACAAAATCGGCGTGTCCTGGGTTAAGGGATGAGTTCTTAAATCATGAATTTGGGCAATGCACTCTTCCGCCAAACGGGGTGCATCTAACAGAACGGCATCCGGCTTACTGCAGGTTAACCCTTTCAGTCCAGTACTAGATGGCACTGTCCATACCCGCCACCCGGCTAAACGACTTAAACACGCTTGCAGAATGATACCGATCGGTTTTTCATGATTCATGAGCAGGATCAACTTACGAGGCATAACGGTAGCCAACACACGATGATCAAGAAAAGACACCCGAAACGCTCCCTCATTTTGAAGAGGTTCGAGGTATTCACTTTGGGTGTTAGCTTAAAGCAAGGAAATAAGAAAGCTATAAGTGACTTATGCGTCCTTACCAGCCTAAAACCTGAGACATTTGCTTCCACACGGTGATTGGATTAAAAGGCTTGGTAATCACCCCGGCCACGCCCATCTCAGCAAAGTGCTGGCGATCGCGGGGTAACACTTTGGCCGTTAGTAACACCACAGGGATCATTTGTGTCTTCTCATCGGCTTGTAGTTTTTCATAAAACTGAAATCCATCCACATCCGGCATGGATACATCCAGAAGAATTGCATCTAACGCTTCGGTTTTGGCCAGTTCCAGTCCCTGTTGACCCGATTCCGCCATTACCGTATTCCAGCCCGCCAGCTTCTCCAGGGAAGCCTGCACAATTCGCCGGATATCTTTTTCATCATCCACAATTAAAATGCGTTTAGTCATAAGAATATAAAGATTTTGCAAATTATTCCTCTACCATAACATTTAACCAGATTCTGCAAATCTTAAAAAATTCTATATATCCAGGCTAGAGTTTTCTCTATGCCTCGTCCTGCGAGGGGTCAAGACATACTGGCACAGTAAAATAAAACATACTCCCTTGTCCTACCACGCTCTCCACCCAGATCTGGCCTCGATGCTGATTCACAATCGTTTTACAAATGGCCAGTCCCAGCCCTGTACCGCCCTTCTGACGAGAGTCTGAGGCATCCACTTGCTGAAACCGCTCGAAAATCACTCTCAGTTTGTCCGATGGAATCCCGCGTCCTTGGTCTTTGACCGTAAAGAGAATCGAGTGAGTAGAGGATAGGGAGTCGGCTTCTGCATTCAGCCACACCGTACTTCCGGCAGCAGAAAACTTGATCGCGTTGCTGAGCAGATTGACCAGGGTCTGGACGATCGCATCGGGAGAGGCCCAGATCGTGGTGGGCACAAACGAGGTGGACAGAGTAATGTTCGCGTCATCCGCGATAGGCTGTACCGATTCCAGAGCCTGCTGAATCACCTGCGCAATTGGGCAGGCCTCCATCACGAATTGCACCCGACCTGATTCCAACCGTTCCAGATCCAGAATGTCATTCACCAACCGCACTAGGCGGACACTATTATTGGAGGCGATGTGCAGCATTTCTTTGAACTGTTCTGGCTCCTCATCGTAGAGACCAGATTCCAGCAAACTTAGGGAACCACTGATGGCAGTCAGGGGGGTGCGTAGTTCATGGCTGACAATGGAAATGAATTCATCTTTAATCCGATTCACTTCGTAGCGATCGCTCATATCTACAACATGGGTAATCGTATAAAGCGGGTCTCCGTCCTGATCTCTCAATAACGCCACATTCAAGAGCACCGGAACAATCTTGCCTTGCTGATGAACATACCGTTTTTCCAATTGATAGGATTGAACGTCACCCGCCACTAATTGTTGATGTCGTTGGAGATTGAAGTTGAGGTCATCTGGATGGGTAATTGCTTGCCAGGTGAGCGTCATGAGTTCAGCAGCACTGTACCCCACGATGTCGCAAAAGGATGGGTTGACCTGAAGAAACTGCCCGGTCAGTGCTACCAGAGCAATACCGATTGGCGCGTGATCAAACGCTTTGCGGAAGCGTTCTTCGCTGGTACGTAAGTCTGCTTCAATTTGCTTGCGTTCTGTGATGTCTTCACCAAAGACTGCAACCCGATAGGGTTTTCCTTCCTGTTGAAACACAGGAAACTCAAGGGTGCGTATCCAGCGAACTTCTTGATTGGAGCGAAAAATTCGAAATTCATGGGTTGCAGGTTCTGAGTGTTCAGGTGTAACTGCGATAGTGGGTTGATCGTCTGGATGAATAAAGCTGCGCCAGGATTGGGGATCATCCAGCATTATCTGGAGCGATCGCCCAGTAAGGTGCTCAAACATGGGGCTGACGTAAAGCCATTGGCTGTAGTCAATCGCCCGTAGCCCAAAAAACAACGGCAGATTTTCAGTCACCTGGCGAAATTGCTCCTGGCTATCTCTTAAGGCTACTTCCATCTGTTTGCGATCGCTGATATCAAACGTAATACCCATAATTTGTTGAATTTCGCCTTGATTATCCAACAGTGGGACATACCGAACGATAAACGCCAGGGGGATGTCTCCCGGTCGCGGCACCTCACACTCCCCGGTTTGTAAGGTTTTAGTTGTAATTGTCTGTTGGAGAATGGGGCGGGTTTGCTCAACCAACTCAGGTGGCAACACGTCTTCCTCTCGTTTTCCCATCAAGGTTTCGAGCGATTGCCCTAACCGCTCCAGTCCCCGCTCGTTCATATACAAAAAGCGGCACTCCGAGTCATAGATGACAAAGACATCCGGTGCATGTTTTACGGCTAACCGAAAGCGTTCCTCACTGCGATGCAACGCTTCCGTCTGGGATCTAACCTGCTGCCGCAATTCTTGTTCGTAGTTGGTTCGCAGTTGTTCGGCCTGGGCAAGTTGCCGGGTCATTTTTTCAAACCAGTTTGACAGTTGAGCCACTTCCCCGACCCCACCAATCTTGACGGGATGGCTTAAATCTCCCTCAGCGATCGCCTTGGCAACTCGTTGTAGATTGCGAATGGGAGCCGCAATCCAGCGAGTGGTCAACAGTCCTGTTGCGATCGCCAGCAAGAGCGTCACTCCAGCCAGCAACCAGGTTTGCTGGTGAGTCGCATCAATTTCCGCCATGAAATCGGAGGCCGGAATGACGGTGACAATCAGCCAATCCAACCCATACTGATCCTGGTAGGGCACAATTTGACCAAACTGACGTTCCCCATCCAACCTGAAGTCAAAGCGTTGCAGTTGGCGGATGGTGCTCAAATTCTGCCAATACTTAGAAATCGCCTGTGCCGCCGCCTGAGTGACTTTATCTTGACTGTCCCTCGCATTCAGTCGGATAAATCCATCTTTAGAATCCTTTTTCGTAAAGATTTTTTCTTGAGTGGAAGTCGCCACTAAATTTTGCGATCTCTCAATAATAAATGCCTGTCCATGCCGTGAAAACTTTAAGGAACTCAAAAATAAACTGATATCTGACAGCGTCAAATCTGAACTAATCACCCCTTGCAACTCCCCATTCTGGTATACCGGAGCCACAGCAGATACGATAGCCGCAGGCACACCCACAATGGGGAAAATAGGAGCCCAGGTTTGCTGTCGGGACTTTAAGGCAGTTCGATACCAGGATCGCTGACAGACATCAAAGTTGAAATCTGTATGGGTTAGCTTGAGTCGTTGTCGCTGCTCATTCACCTCGTAGAACCGACGGGTTCGGGGTATGGAGCCTAAATTTTCCCAGATAGTGTAAGCACCCGGTGAAACGACAACCCCTGAGCGATCTCGCCCGACTCCGATTACCTCACCGTTACGATATCCAAAGCTTAAGGTAGTTAAGGTTGGGAACTGCCTCAACTGCCGAAACAGAATTCGTTCCAATTGCTGAATGTTTTGTGGATCCAGGTCACCAGCCTGCATATTTGCCAGATTGAGCTTCACGATGGAGTGAGGCGTCTGTAAGTAGGCATTTAACTGATCCTCTACCCGTGAAACCGTCTGCTTCAGCAAGTTATCCGCAAGGATACTCACCGATCGCTCACCACTGCGGTAGGACAGGTAGCTGATCAGCCCAACTGCTCCCAATAGTTGTAGCAGGAAGGGAACCGTTAATAGCAGGTTGAGCGGAGTCTTTGCTAAGCCTTGATTCAAGCGCAACCAGAGTCTATGACGTTTCATTCCTATCCTTGTAATGATATTTTAGTACAATTATCTATCTGTAAGGGTTAATGGCTGTAAGCAATACGTATTACGACCGTTAGCTTTTGCCGCATAGAGGGCTTGTTGGGCGATCGCTATCAAATCCACAACTGGGTTATTTACCGTTGGGGCTGTTCCAGTAACCCCAAAGCTCATGCTGATCACTTTGTCGCCCGGAGACGTTGGATGAGGAATCGCTAGTGCGGTCAGTGTGCGCTGAAATTGTTCTACCCGTTCAAATGCATCTTTCAAACTGCGGTAGTACCTTTTCGTAAAGGGTAGATAAAATAGAGGATGACGGTCATCTTTAT
>JBBIQC010000011.1:0-24263 GCA_037442585.1 Oscillatoriales cyanobacterium bin_317 | reverse complement strand
GTTGACCAACCTGCTGAATCAATGGGGAGAGGCTGAAATCGGTCAGGAGTTCCCCCGTATGGCTGTAGTAGGCCATTCGCTCCATCTGCCCCCCAATGCTGGCAATTGCTTTACCCAATCCCAAACGGTTGAGTACCTTAACTCCATTTGACCAGAGAGAAATAGCAGCCCCAGCGGGACGCAGTTCACTCACCCGATCGTAAATCTCCACTGAAAACCCTGCCTGACGGAGCGCTAATCCAGTCGTTAATCCTCCCATTCCGGCTCCAATAACGATCGCCTTTAAATTTTCCATACGGTGTTCCTATCAAAAGGGTGAAACTGCGGGTCTAGAGTTAAGAATTTACAAAAGTTGTCTTTTAACGTAGAGAATTTATTGTACGAATGAGAGTGGCATCTAATTGTTCGGCCTGATTCGTTTTATACCAGTTTTTTTAACACTTGATTGAAGCTCTAACCCAACGGTTATGTTTAGATTCCATGACGCTTTAGACTCTAAAAATACCTCTTGCTAAGTTCTGTGCCATCTATGACCCAAACTATTTCGATTCGCGATCGCAACCGCCTGCAACTGCAACCTCTTCAGGTTCCTGAGCGGCTGTTGTTAGGCCCAGGCCCCTCCAATGCTCATCCTACGGTTTTGCAGGCAATGAGTACGACTCCGTTGGGACATCTGGATCCGGCATTCCTGGCTTTGATGGATGAAATTCAGTCTCTGTTGCGCTACGTCTGGCAAACCGATAACACCATGACGATCGCCATTAGTGGAACTGGATCGGCAGCCATGGAAGCCACGATCGCCAATTCGGTAGAACCGGGGGATGTCGTTCTGATTGGAGTCATGGGTTATTTTGGCCACCGTCTGGTGGATATGGCTCAGCGATATGGAGCAGATGTCCGAACCATCAGCAAACCCTGGGGACAGGTCTTCTCCCTGGATGAATTACGAACGGCACTGGACACGCATCGTCCCCGCATTCTGGCCCTGGTTCATGCCGAAACCTCTACCGGTGCCCGTCAGCCTCTGGAAGGTGTGGGTGATTTGTGCCGGGAATTTAACTCTCTGCTGCTGGTGGATACCGTCACCAGTTTGGGGGGAGTACCGATTTTTCTAGATGAATGGGGCGTGGATCTGGCTTACAGTTGCAGTCAAAAAGGATTGGGTTGCTCTCCCGGAGCTTCACCCTTCACGATGAGCGATCGTGCCCAGGAGAAGTTGCAGCAACGGCAAACCAAGGTGGCCAATTGGTATCTGGATTCCACCTTATTGGGGAAATACTGGGGGCCAGAGCGGGTCTATCACCACACGGCACCCATTAACCTGTATTACGGCTTGCGGGAAGCCTTGCGCCTAATCGCAGAAGAGGGCTTAGCAAACTGCTGGCAACGGCACCAGAAAAATGTGGAATATCTCTGGGACAGGCTGGAAAGTATTGGCCTGACCATGCACGTTGAACAAGAGTTTCGTCTGCCCACCCTGACCACCGTGCGAGTTCCTGATGGGGTAGATGCTAAAGCGATCGCCCGTCACCTCCTGATCGACCACAATATTGAAGTCGGCGGCGGTTTAGGCGAACTGGCCGGAAAAGTCTGGCGTGTGGGTCTGATGGGTTACAACAGCCGACCGGAGAACGTCGATCGGTTAGTCGATGCGTTGCAGCAGGTGCTTTGATCGCGATGGTCTGTAGAGGCGGTTCGGCGAACCGTCTCTACTAAAATCATCCCTTACACCCCAAAGACTCACGAGTATCCACGCCTGTCACGGGATTCGTGCCGCTGGCCGTTTTGCAGAGTTCCAACACCTGGACGCGATCGAGGGTAGCATCACTAAAATCGGCTCCCGTCACATTGGTGTCTTTGAAATTGGATTTCAGAAGCATGGCGGAGGTGAGCACGGCATTGCTCAGGTTCGCGTTGGCAAAATTGGTGATGTAGGCAATGCCATCACTGAAATCAGCCCCACTGAGGTTGGCATTGGCTAAATTCGCTCCGTTAAATACGGCACCCCGCAGGTCAGCTTCAGTAAAGTTTGCCTTTCTCAAATCGCATCGCCAAACTCGCTCCGGACTAAGTTCTGGCCTGAGTAATCTTGGGCACTGGGCTGCAGATCATCGTAAGCTCGAATGGCTGCAGAACTAGCTGCATGAGCAGGAAACGCAGGAATGGCTGTTACTAGCAGAAAAGCGATAAGAAGCCCAAGAAGTCGAAATATCCGCATAAGTCACTGAAAGGGTGCGATCGCATTACGTTATTAAACTTAACATTTGCTGCCACTCTAGTAGCTGGACATAATCATGCTGCTCATCAGATTAAAGGTGCTATCCAGGAAGCTAATGCGATCGAGCACACTGGCAACGGTGCGAGGTGGCTTGCTGATCAAGGTATCGAGCGCAATCAGACGATTAAAATCCAGTTTTACGGGGCTGGGCAGGGGAGTATTCCCTGTGCGGCCATAAAACTTGACTCCGGCCAATTCCATCACCCTGATGAATTCCTGAGCCAGGATGCCATAGCCGATCGTGGTGGGATGGATGCCATCCAGAGAGAACAATCCTCCCTGAACCCGCTGTCCGGTGGAGTTGGAGATAAAGAAGCGAGAATCGGGGACGGGAGACAGGGCTTGCAGTTCGGGTGGCAATCGGTATTGTCCTCCCACCTCATCCCACCAACTGGGACGGGCAGCCGGATCTTCCAGGTAGCGGCGCACCGCGAGGCGATCGAGCAATCCGGCGGTTTCAAACAAATACCAGTCCCTGCCCTCCTTGCGAGCCTGCTTCACAGCATCAACAATGAAATCGTTGTACTGGTCAATAGCACTGTCGATCGCCCGCGCATCTGCCCCTGTCAGGTTCGGGTTTTTGTTTGGCTTAAAGTCTTTATTGCTGATCCAGGGAAGGGTGTAGTAAGGGAAGTAGCGCGATCCAGGGGCCAATTTATCTGCTACTCCACGGGCAAAGGGGGCGATCGTCACATGGGGTACTGTGCCAATGATCACATGACGAGCACGGATTTTTTTGATTTCTGCAACCACCCTGTCTAATTCGGCCTTGAAGTGAATGGGTCGCCAGACGGTGTACTGATCATTGACCTCCATATCGTCGTAGCCGTCCGCCGTCCACTTGACTTTGAAGGTGAGGATACTGCCCAGTGCATTGTTAGCCCCAATCAACACAATCAGGGTTTCAATGCCATCCCCGCTCCCTGTCTCGGTAGTGCCTTCTGCTCCTAAAGCAGCAGCGGCTTCAAGAGGAGTTAGCGATCGACCGGAAGCATCCCTGGCCGAGTTCAGGACTCGGATCGCCGCCCGTTCGTTGTGATGTTCTACGACTTGCTTGAGAAAATCGTCTTTGGGGGGATTGGCATCCAGAACTTTCTGACAGATAGCTGCCGTTCGTGATAGCGTATTGCGTAAGTCCCAGCCATACACGGCCAGATTGTGATTAATCTGCCGTTGCGTCGGTGGGCGAGAACCGTCTCCCCGTTCCCAATAATCCTCAACCTTATCTAAGTAATCCCGCAGAAATAAGAGGGTGGGTAGAATCTCCAGGACATCGACATTGCCACCAAAGCGCTGCTCTAATGCTCGCGCTAAATTCTCAAAATTAAGTGGCAATCCATCCCCTGGCCCGTTATAGGTGGGATAGCGGAATGAAGGTTTCCAACCCAGGGCTTCAGCAATCATCACAGGGTAGGATAATCCGGTATTAAAGATGGCACCACTTTGAAACCCGTGGGTGAGGGAATCCCCAATGGTCACGAGGCGGTGGCGCGGGGTGCCAGTTTGATTGACAGATACCTGAATGCCGAGAGTCGGATCAGTGACGGGTTTGCGTGCTTCTGGCCGGATAATGACATCATCTGGAATGGGAGTGCTGGGAACTGAGTTAGCCATCTAAACCTCCTCTGCCGGGGAAATGGGGACTTTTTCTTGACCCTGACGAAGTGACGATCGCAGGAATGACGATCGCAGGTGGGCTGCACTTTAAGCGGCCTCGGTACAACCCTAACAAAAGCACAGCCAGTAAGCCCCCTTTAGAGAGAATTTGTTATGAACGCTTCCTGGCTCAGTCGGGTTTGCTAACACGATTGATGGATGTACAACACTCGTTGATAATGCTGCCAGAATGGAAGCGCAAAGATTGGGTTGTCTGCGCCTATGCTGCGGTTTATTGTGTTGCTATTGTTAACCCTCAGCCTGGTGCTGGGTTGTCGAGCGAATTCTTCACTGCCAACGGTAACAGAGTGGGAAACGGGGCAGTCTGAAACAAGGTTGGTGGTGCAGACGAGGGCACGATCGCAACCCTTTATCTGGTGGGAGGCCGAACAGCCCAGTAAAACGAATTTTCCCCCAGCGCAGCAGAATCCATTTGCTCCTGCCAATGCCACGGAAGCGGCAGTCCTATCCAATCAGCAGTGGATTGGGGTAGAAGGTAAACGCTCTCAACCTCTGTTTCTGGAGTATCCGGTGCAGGTTTCGGAGGCGGGTTCTTATTTCTTCTATAGCCGCAAATTTTGGCAGCATGGCCCGTTTCGCTGGCGTTGGGATGATCAACCCTGGCAATTTGTCAGCGATTCGGTTTACCTGATGGATGAGGTCGGGATGCGTAAATTTGTGGGGGCCAACTGGGTCAGTCTGGGAAGAGTGAATTTAACGGCAGGCCCACACACTCTGCGCATCGAATTAACTCAAAATGATGGTGCAGCAGCGTTTGACTGTTTTGTGTTAATGTCTACGCCGTTCCATCCCCAGGGGAAGCTAAAGCCCAATCAGTACTACACGGCAACTATTCCAGATGGCTTCCTGTTTACCCCAGAAAGCGATTATTCCATCGCAGGCACTGGTTCGCGCCGTCTTGCTACTAGCCCAATTGATTTGCGATCGCTGAATGAAACCGTTGCTGGAGAAAAGGGCTGGATTCAGGTCAAAGGGGATACGTTTATCCATGCCAAAACGGGGCAAGCAGAACGCTTCTGGGCAATCAATGTAGGTGCTCAAGTGCTGCAAATGGATGACAGCATGATGCGATCGATGGCGCAGTTTTTCGCCAAACAGGGGGTGAATCTGGTACGAGTGCATGGGCCGCTCTGGTCAAAAGACTTGCAACCTCTGCCAACCTCGGAGGTGAACAAACTATTGACCTTCATCGCCGCGATGAAACAGGAAGGCATTTACACAGCACTCTCGATCTATTTCCCCGTCTGGCTGGAATTGCAGGATAATACTGCGTTCCCTGGTTATACCGGCCAGCATCCATTTTCCATGCTTTTCTTCAATCCAGAGTTTCAAAAGCGGTACTACCGTTGGTGGCGTAGCTTGCTAACCACCCCAAATCCGGCAACTGGAAAGACACTACAGGAGGAGCCAGCTCTGGCAATGGTGGAGTTAGTCAATGAAGATTCTTATTTCTTCTGGACATTCAATCCCTACGAAACCATTCCTGCACCACAAATGAAAATTTTAGAGGAACAATTTTCCACCTGGCTAACCAAAAAGTATGGATCGCTGGAGAAAGCTCGTATCACCTGGAAACAGAGCAATCCGGGGGAATCATTTCAGGTGAAGGGTGATGGGCCAGATGGTTCCGTAGGGATCCTGTCTGCTGGAGACATTGCCGCGCAACGAGAAACTCAACGGGCCAGGGATACCGCCGCATTTCTGGCAGAAAGTCAGACTACTTTTTTTAAGCAGGCGATCGCTTACCTTCGTAATGATCTCAACTACAAGGGATTGATTTACGCCTCGAACTGGATTACTGCCGATGCTCAAAGGCTTGGCCCGTTGGATAAGTACACCAACACAGTCGCAGATTTCATGGATCGGCATGGTTACTTCAACGGCCCCCACGAAGGGCCAACGGCCAGCTATTCCCTGAGTTCCGGCGATACCTATGAGGATCGTTCGGCCCTCCTGTTTTCTGACCCAACGAAGAAGCAGGAACAGGATTTCAGTCTGCCCATTATGGATGTTCGCTATAACAACCTGCCCTCCACGATTACGGAAATTAACTGGGCAATGCCAAACCGCTTCCGCGCCGATTTTCCCTTACTGGCCGCTGCTTATGGACTGTTGCAGGGCACCGACGGCTTTTTCTTCTTCGCCACCAATCGACCAAATTGGGAGGATTCGCTCGGTAAGTTCTCGATCGCCTCTCCAGTCGTAATTGGACAATTTCCAGCGACGGCTTTGATCTACCGCAAAGGCTTGTTACAACCGGGAATCCCTGTTGCAGATATTCCCCTCAAAACACAAGAGATCTTGAATCTGCACGGTGCGCCTCTGACGGCCCCGCAAAACCTGGATGAGTTTCGCGCTCAGGACATTCCACCCGGTCAGGAGTTGCAGAGCGATCGCGTCAGTAGCATTGATCCGTTAGCCTTTCTGGTGGGTCAGGTGAATCTGCAATTTACCCAGCAGGGTGGCACGGCTCGTCAGGTAGAGTTATCCAAATGGATCGATCGCAAGGCCAAAACCGTTCGCAGTTCCACCGATCAACTGCTGTGGGATTATCAACGAGGAATCGTCACTGTCAATGCATCTCAAGTCCAGGGCACCACAGGCTTTTTACGACAGGCCGGAGCACAAGAATTTCCGCAAGTCCGCATTGATTCTGGCATGGATTACGGCACAGTACTCCTGGTATCTCTGGATAACCAGCCCCTGGCAACCTCTCGCCACATGCTGTTGCAAGTGATGTCGGAAGAACAAAACTTTGGTTGGAAAACATCCGGTACTCCCCGCAAAACGATTCAAAGTGTGGGTAGTAGTGCGATCGCGGTTCGTAATTTGACTGGCAAAATTTCCTTACTCCGACCTGATGCCGCCGCACTCAACGTCACGGCACTGGATTCCAACGGCTATCCAACTAGCAAAGTAGGAAAAGCCAATAATTTCCAATTGCAGCCCACAACATTCTATTACCTGATCGAAAAATAGTTCCCTTTTTAGCTCAACATCATGGGACGTATTGGCAGCAGTTGCTTTCGTTGCTGTTCTCTCCTTCTGCTTTCTGTAGCGATTGGCGATCGTACAGGTGACAGAATGGTACGTTTGAACTATATTGATATGAGTGCATCAACCGAATCCAGACTTTCCCCAGCAAAGATATTAAAGGTCAGCAGCGTAGGTAGTTTCAGGAAGACATCTTCTACGGCTAAATTTTTAGTCCTGGTACTCCGCTAACTCCTTTTGCAAACTGCATATCCGAAAGGTTGTAGTAGCTAGCCTTCATGCTATACGCAGAAGTTCGGATTAGGCTATCTTCACCCTCTCATCCGATCAGAAACTCAGGTGGTAAGTTTCTCTTTCCATGTGTCTTGCTGGCAGAAATTGTCTGGCGAATGAATGAGTTGTAAATCGTAAGAAGCATTCCTTAAGACAATGGCACAAGAAGACTTTCCCGTAAATGACTTGGCGAGTAACTTGCAAGATTTGCAAGCTTCCCTGGAAGAGGCAGAATCTTCCTGCAATCGGGACAAGGAACTAAGTCAAGCGATTCAAGATGCAAAAGACGCGGCTGAAGAGGTAGAGAATAATTTGAAAACTACTCAATAAAATTCCTGATGAGAATTCTTTTGCTTGAAGAAGTGAGTGTAAAGCATAACTTCTTCAGGAGGATACTATGCCTCAGTGCCCTCTGACTCTCCGACAATGCACTATCTCGTCTCAGGTAAGAGCAGTTTGTCCGATGCGAGTTCCTCGCTGTCCGCTTAATTTTAATAACTTCTCTCGTGCACAGTTGATGCAGGAATTAGAGCGCTGGAACAATACTTCGCTACTATCTGCTGGCGATCAGTTTAATGATGATCCTGAGTTGGCTACTACAGTGAATCAGTTAAGATCTGATATTAGATCTGTATTGGAAAAGGAGGAATTCGATCCCACCTAAGTGTTTATAACTTTAGACAAAACTGGTACTAGATCCATTTATAGAAGGATTAGATTTCATGAGCGTGTGACCATATAACCTTATGACAAGAAATAAAGGAAGTAGTTGATTAAATAATCGAGGTATCGCTTTAGTTCGTCGAAAACATCGTCGGATACTTGATTAGGCATCCATTCTTGTTTGATGAATTCAAAGGTCGCTGCATAAACTTCTCTGGATAAGGTGAGAGGATATTTTAATGGGATTTCTAATCGTTCATCAATAGGCTGTCCTCGGAGGAGGCTATCACGAAGCCAGTCAATATATCGGTTATAGTCTCCATATACTTTCTGCATTTCTTCGGGTGTTTGGCTATAGCAATTTAGATTTTCAGACTTTGAAATCATTGAGATGGAATACTCAACCATCAACTGTGCTAGCGATTCTTGGTTGCTAACTAACCAATCTGCGGCAATTTGAGCCAATTGCATCCGATCTTCAAAGCGCTGGGCCAGATTGAGAAAATTCCTAATTTCTGCTTGCAGCTTCAGTAATTCACTATCCTGACTAATTTCAGTGGTGGGTCGATCTGGAGAATTGTCTATTGATCGGTTTTCCAGTCTTTCCTGAATTTTGATCGATAGTTGCGTTTGCAGATTTTGTAACCGCTCCTTAAGTCGTTGCATATCCGTTGAATAGGAAATGCGCTCCCGTTCACGATCGTAACTTCGTTGATAAAATTCCTGAGCGGTAGGTGATAGATATGATTTAAGTTCTTGCCATCGTTGAGTTACCTGGCTTAAAAATCCGTCAGACATCAGGAATGTGCTGTCTTGATGATGGTCTATCCAGTCACGAGCGGCATCCTCGACCCGATCGCCCAAACGGCGCAGTTCTCGATCTTTCTTGCGCCAATCCCGGAAAACCTGCCAACTCTCCATCAGGGCTTCGTGGGCAAGGTCAACCCAGGCTTCTCCTTGTTGCTCATCAGACACCAGAAGTCGTCTACTGATCAGGGTATCCAGGACGATCTGTGCTCCCTCAGGAGTTTGATTATCGGGTGCCAACACCAACAGGTTATGCTTAGGCTGGCGCTGGCGCGTATCCTTTTCCTCCTGTCCGGTTCGCACGAGTTTAAGACAAGCACGTTTGACGAATTCCTGTTCCGATTGACTCAAGCTTTCATAGAGTTGGTTCGCATATCGATTCAGCGCGCCCTTAACCCCTCCCATATCTCGATAACAGGAGAGAGTTAAGGCGTGAGCTTGTTGGTTGCGATGTTGCCATAGTTCTGTCAAGGCAAATTGTAGCAAGGGCAAACTATTCTTTTCCTCGCGCACATTTTCCAGGATTAAGTCAAGCAGCCCATTTTCCAGATGATAGCCTTGTTGTTCAGCGGGTTTAACGATCGCGTCCACCAATTCCTGTTCATCCAAAGGTAATGCTAACTCTTTCCAGTCCTGGATGAGTTGAGCTAAGGCGCGATAGCTCAGGCAGTGTTCTAGGAAGTCAGCCCGCATTGTGGTGACGATGGATAGTCGCGATGGTTGTTCTGCAACCTGGGTGAGCAGTGTGATAAAGCGATGGCGATCGCGTTCGTTAGCGCAGAGGGTAAACAGTTCCTCAAATTGATCTACCGTCAGCAACACTTTCCCAATGCCAGGAAGATGCTCTATTACAGGTTGCAACCCAGCGGTGTCAATTTGGGGATAGATCTCGTACAAAGTGGGTAATTGTCCCTGTTCACGGAAAAACTGCTCCAATGTCACTTTGAGCTTTGCAATTGGCTCGATACCCGGTTGCATTACTCCCAGGATCTGCCAGCCACTCTGACGTAAACGGGGAATTAGACCTGCCAGAACTACAGAAGATTTACCGCTGCCAGATGCCCCAATCACGGGAATGAAGTTGGTTTGGTCAAGTTTTTCTTGTAAGCGTTGGATCAGGCGATCGCGCCCAAAGAAGAATCCGGCAGTGGCTTCATTAAATGGATTCAACCCCTGGTAGGGGCAGCTTTCATTGATGACAGGGTGGGGCGTTGGGGCAGTGGCATAACGGATCAAAGAAATGACCTGCCCCATACCTGCGTGAATCACTTCCTGTCCGCTGTTTTGCAATTCTCGCGTGACAAAACTCAGCAAGTCATTACTGGTGATTTCGCCATTGTTGGCGTGTTCCGGTGTCAGTCCCCTCAATACGGCAGCAGTAAACAGGCCATGCTCCTTGCCTTCCCTGGCAGGTTCAAAATCGCGGCAGGCAGCAATCAGACAGGAATTCCGCTTAGCACTGATAGTGGTTTGGGTGCCATGCAGCAGGTTGTGTTGCTCGGCGATCGCCCCAGCATAGCAGCAGTCAAATAGCATCACTAAACTGCTGAGTGTGGAGCCACCAATCAGGGTATTGAAGTCTGAGAATTTGATGGCATTACGCCCGTTAGAGTTGGAACAATCGGAGGTGGCGATGTAGCCCTCCAGTTCATCTGTTGTTGGATTGGCGACCCGAAAGCCATGCCCTCCAAAGAAGATGACTGCTTCCTGGTTGGCTGCTCGATCGCGTAGGAAAGTTTTGAGTTCTGTGTTGAAGTCTCTGCCAGTTAGCCTTTGGGTTGGATCAATTGCCCATTGGTTCTCGCTAATGCGTTTTCTGGGTAGGCGGGTGACTTGGTAGTGATGGGTTTCCAGAAGTTGGGCGATCGCTTCGGCATCGGCTGCGGCTTTGGGGAGCGGTCGAAGGGGTTGGTCATATTGGGTAATACCGATGACCAGGGCGTATTTCGCCATAAGAAAGACCGGGGGCTAGGCTAATGCTTACAACGGTAGCAATTTTATCTAGGAAAGGCGTTAGTACTGATTCTCATTATTATACCGTCAACCCATTTCCATTAAAGCGTTGAAGATTGCTAGTTCAATATCTGATCAAGAACGGCTATGAGGAAAATGGGCAGTTTGGGTTTCTTAAGGGGCATATAGGACGGTTCTGTCTAGATATAGTACATCGAGGATCACGCAAGGGGCACTTAGGTCCCGCAGTAATTGAATATACAAGTCTTTCTCGTTCAAAAAAGAAGTGGGCAGTTGTTTCATCAAAAAACATTAGTCCTACGGGTTGAACTTCAATGGCAAATGGGGCTGGCTCAGACATAGGGATTTTAGAAGGTAAATGTCAGGAAGCAGGGGGAAACATCGCTGATAACTGCAGACTCATATCAGGAAACGCTAACGGAGCAATGCTGGCCGATTCTGTCAGAATCCCATGACTGCCATAACCAGTAGGGGCAGGATCACGAAATATGTGTAATTGGCGATTCAGCACGTCCAGTACCCAATACTCAGCAATGCCAGACAGGGCATAAATTTTATCCTTCACCTCACAATCCGTTCTGAGGCTAGAATCTGCCACCTCCACCACCCAGTAAATCTCTGAGGGTTGCGGGTGATGGTCGAGATAGTCCAATACAGCGCCCCGTACCACTACTAAATCGGGTTCCGGTTCTGAGTAATCATCCAACTGAATTGGGTCTTGGGTGCGAATCAAGGCGCGGGTATTCAGGCGATCGCGTAGCAACTCTGCCAACAACCCCAGTGCCACCACATGCGGCGTTCCCTTCGCAGCCATCAGAATAATCTGCCCTCCAATCAACTCCGTGCGTTCAGACTGATCCAGCAAGCCCAATTCAGTCATGCGGTGATAATCCTGCACTGTCCAGCGTTTCAGGCGCGACGGTTCAGTTAAAGGGGAAGGGAGTTGAATATTGAGAGTGGACATGGCAATAGCTGGGAGGAAGATAGATCGATCGTATCGCTATTCCTGAGATCGAGAAACCAGTCGCAAAATATTCACTACATTACCGTAGGGCAAGATTTACATCATGGTTAGCTAGATCCCATCGATCCTCTTGGCTTCCACTTCATAGTGACTTCCATCTGAGCACCTGCACTGGCCTTCACCAGAATCGCACCGACTTCAGAATCCAGTTTGATGGCAAGTTTAATCTCAAATTCTTCGGGTCGGCAGGTATGATCCAGCTTCTGAATTCCTGACACAGCTTGCTTTGCACAGTTGCGAGCCAGTTCTAACCCTTGCTCAAACATCCCTTGTGCACCTTCTGGAATGATCAAACCTCCATCCCTGGTGTCTCCGTAGGGACTTTCCTCACCCGGTAGCGTATCAACTTCAATATAAATTGCAACTTCTTCACCATCTACGACGCTCAGGCTTTTGACTATCGGCATGAGATACTCCTCAATGCTCACCTGGAATTTTTTGTAGTGTGGAATGCGTATTCAAGTTTGGCTCATCTCTGAAATGTGTGCAAGTCGAGTAGCTAAGAACATTCAAGAGAGATTACCTCTTAAGTTTGCTAACCGCGCTGCACACCTTCTACAGATGAGCCTGAAGCTTTATCTGTGTGTTAGCCTGCTGCAGTCTCGATCTTGACCTTTTAACTTTTATAAGCTATGGGTCATCCTCGTCAGTACGAAAGTGCTTTGTAATTCTTGATGCGATCGCCGTCAGCAACGCCCAGAATCTTGGCTAGCCAGGGCGGGGGAGAAGTTGCGAGTGCCTGTTGCAATTCTGTCAGCAGTTCTCTTGCAGGGCCACCCTGCTCTTTCTTCATAGGGTAAATTCCGGCTTGCACAACTCTGCCTGCTGCAGGGCCGCCGATCGCAGTCACATAAAGAACGGGGCAATCTTTGACTAAACGCACCCGGAACGCATTTTTATCCTCATTCATGTCCGCTTCCAGGGCCGAGCGAATATCAATCAAACGCATTTCCTGTTCTGACAATTGATAGATCAGATAGCGCAGACAGGAGCCAAAATGCCCATCCAATTGCTCGCCATGATTGGATGCGACTGCCACCCGCACAGAGTTTGGCATATCGCCTTCCTGGTAAGCTTCCAGAGTAGGTAGCTGATTCCCTTCCCCAGTTTCGCCCCAGAGAATTCTTACCGCTTTTTTGAGGGCTTCAATATCGGCTGAGGTTGCATCTTCTCCGACTTCTTCGCCATCCATGTCGTAGGTTTGCTTCAGGGCAGTTTTTAACTGAGTCACGGTAATTCTACCCAGCGACTCTTCATCAATCCCCTCCTCTGCATAGGACTGCAATATTTCAATGAACTCCCTGATAGATAGTTCGGGAAATAATCGAGATGCCAGGGCAATTCTGAGGGCTACCTCATTCGAAATAGGCTGTTCAAGCATTACAAAATCTCACGCGATCGCCTCTTCTCATTAAGAGCGAAACCCTTTCAGGATTTCGTATTTCTGAATACTACTTTTTCAATTTAAGCTTTACTTAAGATGAGCTTCAAATCGTAGGGATTTTATTTTCGCGCAAGCCCCTAAGCAAAAGGGCTCAGGTAATTTTTCAGCAGCAGCCCTAAACTTTGAGCAGATCATCTCAGGGAAGGACACCTAAAGAATTCATTTCCGATCTACTGAGCCTGCTTACCTAGACAGGGACTGGATGTTGGGCACGATCGCGCAAAAACTTCTTAGCCTCGGCTTCACCATAGCTCATTAAGTCACGAATAAAGAAGGGACTGCGATCGAGCTTAGAGGAATAATCCAAATTGCGCAGGAGGGAAATCGTCGGACGAATTTCAATGTGAATATAGGGGCTGTTTTGCAGCATATTGTCTTTCAGTAGCTGATTGATTTTTCTAATGAAATACAGTTCCTGGTTTAAGGACAAATTGGCAGTCAGTTCATTCCGACGATCGCGGATGTCTTCCGTCGTTTTCGGCTCGTCCTGGCGTTGGGGCGGATCAACTTGAATCAGCCAGAGTTCATCCGGTTTAGCATCGGGCAAATCTCGAATTGGGGGATTTTGCGATAGAAGCCCATCCCAGAAGATCCCCGATTCGGTGTGAACGGCTCGAAATAGGGTTGGGATGGCCGCAGAGGCCAGAATCGCCTGTACCCCAATCTCCCGATTGCGGGAATCAAATGTCTTGAATTCACCCGTCAGGACATTCACGGCTCCCGCCAGAAAAATTGGGCTGGAATCAGTAATGTAGTCATTCAGGCGATCGAACTGGATATGTTTTTGCAAGATATATTTGATATAGTCCTGGCTCCACGGTGGATAGGTATAAGGACTAATTTCAGGGACAGGGACGATACTTTGAAACCGAAACAGGGACACTAAACTGGCATTGAGATATTGATCCCATGCGGTATGGGCAGAGATATCTCGCCAAAATCTATTCAGTCCCGCGATCGATTGCTCCAGGTCGTTTAGCAACAGTCCATACCAGGCCAGTAATGCACAGATTGCACCACCCGATGTGCCGCTCAAGGCGACAATTTCAAAGTCTTTGTCCTGTTCCTGCAACAGCCGCTTCAGCACACCTGCCGTAAATGCTGTATGGCTTCCTCCACCCTGACAGGCGATCGCTACTCGTGAAAGTCTTTTCTGAGCCAAAATAACCGTCCTCAAGCCTCAATTCGGAATTAAGGGACTTGCGCGAAAATAAAATCCCTACGATGCGTTACGGCTAACGCCTAACCCATCCTACATCTGGGACATTATTGAACGGCAAATCCCTAAGTAAATGGGCACAGCGAACTATTAGATGAGGCTTGTCAGTGGTCATTGATTACTGCTGCTCACAAAGGACAAATGACAGCCTCGTCTACTGATCTCATGCCCTTTCCTTCAGCCAATTGGCGATCACTGGAGGTAAGTCTCGCTGTACCTTGCCGCTCACGTACATACCGATATGGCCAACGGGGAAGGATTGCACAGTGTAATCTTTGGAACCCACGTACTTGCCCAGGGCCAGGGATGAGGACGGGGGAACCAGGTGATCTTTATCGGCATACAGGTTTAAGACGGGCATGGTGACGTTGGCTAAATTGACGGTGCGATCGCCAATCACCACTTCTCCCTTAATCAACTTGTTGCCTTGATAGAAATCTTTCATGAATTGACGATAGGCTTCTCCCGCCTGATCAGGGCTATCGAAAATCCATTTTTCCATTCGCAAGAAGTTGAGCAGTTTGTCCTCGCTGTCCACAATGTCGGGGAAGTCCATGTATTTCTGGATACCCAGTTGCTGCGGTTTCAGCATCAAGAATTCCAGGTTGAGAAAATCACCAGGAACGTTGCCCAACGCTTCAACCATTAAATCCACGTCGATCGCCTCTGGCCCCAAGGTGCAACCGCCGCGCATATTCAGCAGGGTTTCGGTTTGATGGAAGTCAATGGGAGCCACCATGACCACCAGATTCTTCACTTTATCGGGGTGCAGCGAGCTATAGCAGAGGCTAAACGTACCCCCCTGACAAATTCCCAGCAGATTGATTTTGTCGAGTTGATGGGTTTTCCGAATGAAGTCTACACAATCATCGATATAGCCATTCAGGTAATCATCCAGTGTAAGCCAGCGATCGCTGCGACTGGGATAGCCCCAATCAATCAGGTAAATGTCCAAACCGAGTTTGAGCAGATTGGCAACCAGCGATCGATCTTCCTGCAGATCTACCATAAAAGGACGGTTGACCAGTGCATAAACGATCAATACAGGAGTCTTCAAGGTCTTCTCTACGGGGGATTTGAAGTGGTAGAGAATGACTTTGCCATCCTGATACACCACTTCTCTGGGAGTGGCTCCAATTTCAATGTCTTCTTCCCGCAGTTGACTGAGATTATCAATCCCTTTGACTAACTTTTTCGTCAACTCTGTATACTCGTGAGTTGCATCTTCAAGACGCATTTGCATTAAAAAGGGCAACATAAGCGGCGATCGTCTCCTGAACAGTAAGAATTTTGGATTTGGGATTTGGGATTATCGCTCCTAACTCCCAGACTTTCCTGACGCTTTGCCATTGCGACGGGTGGTTTTGGCAGGTGCAGCAGCATCGGCAGGAGCAATGGAGGCATCGACTGGCGGTTCTGCTGATCCGTTATCGGTTGGAGCAACGGGGGTAACAGGAGTAGTAGAGGTAGAGACACTGACAGAGGGTGATTCTGGCGTACCAGCGTCTATAGGAGCCGCCGCAGGAGTGGCAGGAGTGAGTTGAGCCTGAGCTTCGTACTGGGCGATCGTTTTCTTCAGACTTTTGACTTCCTTCCGCAGTTCGTAAATCGTTTTGTGAACTTCGTCGATTTCACTCCGGAGGGGCATATTCAACGCCTTCATCCACACATCCATCAATGCCTGTTGCTGGATGCGGTAGGTATTCAGGCTGTTCAAAAAGTGACCCCGAATTTTCAGATTCTCTTCATTACAGAAGGCTTTTTCAAACACGGAGTCGGCTACCTGGCCCCAGAGTTGCTGGAACTGTCGCCAATCTTTCACCGTCTCGCCTTTTTCCGCACGGCTAATCAGTTCCCGCATCAACTCTTCAAAGGATTGCACCTGCACATTTGCCAGCACCACCTGATAATCCGCACTGGCCCGGTACAGCTTGGCCCAGGCATCAAAGGCACGCAGCAGTTTACCGTTGACTTCGCGGGTTGGCCCCAGCAAGGGGCTTTGCATCAGGCTGCCGAAGGTTTCCTCGTACAGTAAATTCCAGTAGAGGTTATTCAGTTCAATCCAGGGTTCGGTGGCACCGGAGAGACTGGCTCGACCAAAGGGCGCGATCGCTGATCCCAGAGAATCCGCCCAAAGCTGGCTGACCTTGCGAGTTTGATCTACGTATAGCTTCCAGAGTTCCGTTGAATCCTGGCTGACCTTCGTAGCTCCAGAAGAGAATTCATCCAACTGACTTCGCACCTGCTCCGTATAGTTCTTCAGAAATTGCTGCCAATCTCCTCCCGCCTCAATTTTGGGAAAGAGTTCTTGCCAGGAATTGAACGACAATTTGAGCAGGCGCAGGAATAATTGTTGATTATCAACAAAGCGGCGGGTAATGTCATCCCAGTTTGGCTTGGTATCACTAACGGGACTTTGCACCGTGCGTCCCATCAGGTCAAACCAACTCTTCCACATCTGAGTCCCCGCCTCAGTCCATGTATTGACCCATTGATCGGCCATACCATTCCAGGATGTTGTTGTGTTGTCCATAGAACCTATACCAATTTTGGATTTTGGATTTGCGATTTTGGATTTTCTCGCGCCAAGCGCTCTTTATGTATGATGCGCTCCATTCACCCGCAACACTTCCCCAGAGACAAAGGCACTGGCAACGGGGGAGAGCAGATAGGCAACGGCCCAGGCGATGTCTTCCGGTTTACCAAAGCGACGGAAGGGAATTTCTGCAATGATTTTCTCCTTCACTTTATCGGGGATCACTTTGGTCATTTCCGTATCGATGAATCCGGGTGCGATCGCATTCGCTCGTACACCATAACGGGCGGCTTCTCTGGCTAAGGATTTGACTATCCCAATCACGGCAGCCTTGGTAGCGGCATAGTTGACCTGTCCAGCATTCCCCCGATCGCCGGAAATTGAGCTAATGCAGACGATCGAGCCCGATCCCCGCTCATACATGCTGTCAATGAATGGTCGGATGGTGTGATCGACACCTTTCAAGTTGACATTAATCACCAGATCCCAGTCCTGGGGAGTCAGCTTGTTGTAGAAGTTATCGCGGGTGATCCCCGCATTCGCCACAATGCCATAGACTGGCCCCAGCTTTTCCTGAATTTCAGTTGCCGCCGCCTGCATTTCTTCCAGCTTGGTGACATCCGCCTGCAACCCCAAGGCTCCCGATTTCCCCTCGGTGACTTTGATATCGGTATAAGCGACCTTTGCACCCAGGTCAGAAAGCAGGGAGACGATCGCTGCACCGATCCCCTGATTGCCGCCTGTCACCACAATCACCTTATCTTCTAATCCCAGGGACACCATGATTTATACACTCCTTCAATTACACTCGTTCGATCACCACTGCGGTTCCGCCTCCCGTACCATGACACAGGGCAGCCAATCCCAGGGTTTTATCCCGTTCCTTCAGGGCATTAATCAGGGTGACGATAATCCGAGCACCAGAAGCGCCGATCGGGTGCCCCAGGGCGATCGCTCCCCCATTGACATTCAGCTTATCGGGATCGACTCCCAGCATGTGGTGGAACAGCAGACTGTTGACGGCAAACGCTTCGTTATTTTCCACCAGATCAAAATCGGGGATCTGTTTATTCAGTTTCGCCAGCAACTTTTGCACCGCATAAACCGGCATTTCCGTGAACCGCCAGGTTTCGCCTCCGGCCCAGGCACCCCCCAGCACTTTCGCCAGAGGTTTCAGGCCATGCCGATCTACGGCATCCTGACTGGCCAGAACCAGCGCGGCTGCTCCATCGGTAATCTGGCTACTGTTGCCTGCGGTCAGCACCCCATCTTTCGTGAAGGCAGATCGCAGCTTGCCCAGACCTTCCAGCGTGGTATCGGGACGAATGCCCTCATCGCGATCGACCACCTGCGTGCCCTTCTTGGTGGTAATTTCAATGGCAGCAATTTCTGCCTTGAAACTACCGCGATCGGTGGCTTCTGCGGCCCGTTTATGGGACTGGTAAGCGACTTCATCCAGATCCTTGCGACTAAATCCGTAACTTTCGGCCAACCGCTCGGTCTGACTGCCCATCGCTTCCCCAGTTGTGGGATCTGTCAATCCGTCATGCAGCAACAGATCCGTGAGTTGCTCTGGATTGCCCAGCAAAAACTTGTAGCCCCAGCGTGCCCGATGGGAAAGGGAAAACCCCGTTTGAGACATGGATTCCATCCCGCCAACCAGCACCAGATCGGCTTCTCCAGCCCGAATCGCTAGCGTTCCATTAATCAGCGCCATCATCCCGGAGGAACACACCATATCCGTGGCATAGCCATCAACGGAGGCTGGAATTCCTGCCTTTAAAGCTGCCTGCCGGGGAAGCAGTTGCCCATGTCCGGCTCGCAGTATATTTCCCATGATGTAAAGATCCAGAGCCGAGCCAGGAACACCAGCCCACTCTAAGGTCGCTCGCATCGCGTGGGCACCCAGATCTACTGGGGAGAAATCTACCAGCACTCCCCCAAATCGTCCCAAAGGAGTTCTTGCCGCGGCGACAATGTAAACATCCCGCATAAATACTCACCTTAAATTCACATATCCATTGTCGCGCTCAATCTTTGGGATGGGGAAACTTTACTTTTATCTTCATGATCTATGTTAAAAAATGTGATTTTATATACCAGAAAGGGGTCTGGGAGTGTATTTATCGCGTTTTGCGATCGCAAATAAAAATACTGCAAATGTCAATACCCCTGCGAGGTAAAGCGGGTAAGCATAAGTATGGGGATCAGATTGATCAATGATCGAGCCTGCAATGATTGGCCCAAAAGCATTCGATACATTTAGATAAGAGGCATTTAAGCCCAAAGCTGTCCCCTGATTTTGTGGATTAGCGTTGAGTGAAATTAGTGTAATCACCATTGGCTGCACCAGAGAATTAAACAGAGAGAAAATAACACTGACAGCAATAAAATAATAAAAGGATGGCACGATCGGCATCACCATAAACGACAGACTGCGAACTAAAATGGCGGCCAAAAAGATTTTTACCAGACCAAAACGAGCCGTCAAAAACGGAATTCCTTTCGTCTGCATCGTAACTGCCAGAATGCCAAACATAACGAACATCAGGGTTAACGATTGACTATTTTGTCCCAGGATATGAATAAAGTAGGGTTGAAAGGCAAAGGTAAAGATCGTAAACGTCGTGCCAATCAGAAAATTAATGATTAGCAAAATGCCGATTTTAGGCAGCGTTAAGCCTCGGACTAAATTGCCTAATCCCAGATCAAAAATATTTTCAGGAGCTTTTGCTTTGGTCTTCAAGGTTTCAGGTAAGAAGAGGGTGGCGATGATTAACGCTACCAGCGCAAAGCCACTGGATGTCAAAAATCCCGCTCCTAAAGAAACTTTCTGAGCCAGAAAACTCAGGGCTGGCCCCAAAATAAATCCCAGACCAAAAGTAATCGCGCTATAAATGCCAAATGCTTTTGCCCGGTTCTGTGGTTCTACAATGTCAGACACCACGGCTTGCGTGACTGAGACATTACCCCCGGTAATTCCATCCAGGAAGCGGGCAAAAAATAGCACGGCGGCTGTACTGGTGGTTCCTGCCAGAAAATTGGCAATCACCGTTCCTGCCAGACTGATCAATAAGAGCGGCTTACGTCCGACACGATCGGAGATTTTTCCAATCACCGGAGTTGAGAAAAATTGGGAAACCGCATAAATCGAAAACAGGAGACTCGTTTGAAAATCTGTTAGCCCAAACTGTTTACCATAAAGATACAGAATGGGAATTAAAATTGTAAAACTTAAGGCATTGGCAAGGGCAATTAGTGCAGTAATCCAAAATGTCCGACCCATTCCCATCCTCACTTGCAATGCTTCAGCGCATTAATATCATCCTCCATAATGTAATGAATATTGCGAGTGATTTTTTCAATATCCCAGTTCCACCATTGAATTTTTAGCAGTTCCGCAATCTCGGCATCACTAAACCGCTGTTTAATCGGTTGGGCCGGATTACCACCCGCGATCGTATAGGCCGGAATATCTTTTACTACCACCGATCGGGCCGCAATCACGGCCCCATCTCCAATCCTCACTCCCGGCATGATCAAAGAATCATAGCCAATCCAGACATCATTGCCCACCACCGTATCCCCCCGACTGGGCAGATTCATCACTTTATCTATTGCCCCTTCCCAACCGTGACCGAAGATCGGGAAAGGATAAGTAGAGATACCATTCAGCTTGTGATTGGCTCCATTCATAATGAACTTCACCTGGGTTGCGATCGCGCAGAATTTACCGATGATCAGGCGATCGTCCCCATAGTTGTACAGCACATTTCGCTCAAAGCCTTCGGGATCAACAGGATCGTCGTAATAAGAATAGTCGCCCACGATAATGTTAGGTGACGTGATGAACGGCTTAATAAAACACACTCGTCGTTGATCTAGTATGGGATAAGGGCGATTGGGATCAGGCCCGAATTGTTCTGTCATGGCTTAATCTTTGGCTTGTGGTTCTCGCTTGCGATAAACATTCTGGGCCAGCCAGATCAAAAATGCCATCCTGTCCTTGCTCTAGCGCGGCCACGATCGCTGAGACGACATCATCTAAATACACAGGGGCAACGTTCTGATTACCTGAGCCTAAGACTGCAACTGATTGACCGTTTTTGCTTAACAAACTTGCAGCCGTTGGGCCTGGTTGAGTTGGCGAACCAATAATGTGAGTGCAGCGAAAGATGGTGACTGGAATGCCGCTGGCCTGGAGGATGGCTTCAGCCTGAGCTTTAGTCGATCGATAGGCGTTGGGTGAATTTATGGAGGCCCCAACATAAACCAAGTCCAGCTAGAGAACTGGAGTTTTCCGATCAGAGAAACTACACTCGTCATTACCACAGAGGCCAGGGGAGATTCCACCCAGATGAATACTCCCAACACCAGGATGACAATTCCGACTGCCATTGATAACCAATCCAGTCCTTCCTGCTGCCAGATTTGCAATGCCTGCCAGGTTTCAAAAATGCCCACGGCTGTAAAAAGCATCCCAACGGCAGAGGCGAGAGCAACTATCCCAGTTGTAGGGTTGAACAATAAGAATAGTCCTCCCAGGATGTAAAACACGCTGACAGCGAGTTTTAGCCAGAAACGGCGCGATCGCCGAAAGCGGAGGGCATGAATCAGTTGCACAATCCCGCCGATGAGAAAGATGATCCCCAGCAATAAGGTGAGCGCGATCGCAAAGACCAGAGGTAGCACGATCGCCTTAATTCCCAGGATGATTAGCAAAACTCCCAGAATGATCAACCACCAACGATTTCGCCGTGCTGTATTCACCGCAACCATGATTCCTTCCCTATCACCTGAAATTATTTTTCCAGGTAGCTAGTATGACAGGATTCTCAACCGATTCCCATCCTCTTGCCCTCTGGTGCAGATGTTTCGGTGAAATGTCTCTACCATTCACCTATCCACTCACCGACTCACCTACCCCTCCACCCCTATGCCTGCCACCATCGCCCTAATCGCCCACGATGCCAGAAAAGATCTTCTGGTTAACTTTGCGACTGAACATGCTCCTGTCCTGGCTCGCTATCGTCTGATTGCCACAGATGCAACGGGTCAACGAATTCAGACTGCTACCAACTTAGCCGTTGAACGGAAACTGACTGGCTCAATGGGAGGGGATGCTCAGATCGCTGCCGAAATCGTTGAGGGGAATGTAATTGCCCTGATCTTTCTGGTGGATCCCCTCTATGCTCAACCGCATGAACCGGGAACTCAGTCTCTGCTAAGGCTATGTAATGTGCATAATGTGGCTACAGCAACTAATTTAGCCACAGCAGAAGCGATCGTCGGTCAATTAGCGAATACCCTGGTGGCTCACCTGATCTACAATCCCACATCTGGTCAGGGCAGCATCGATCAGGATCTCGACCTGATCAAACAGTTGTTGCAGCCGCACATGAATTTGCATATTCACGAAACGGCAGCCGATGTTCATCCCAAGGAATTGGTAAAAGAAGCGATCGACCACAAAGCGGATCTGATCATTGCATCGGGAGGAGATGGCACTGTGTCAGCCGTGGCGGGAGCTTTAATTGGCACAGACATTCCGTTAGGTATCATTCCCAGAGGCACTGCAAACGCCTTTGCCGTTGCTTTGGGCATTCCCCGCCTGCAACCCATCCGTGCTGCCTGTCAAACGATTCTGGCTGGTCACACCCTGAAAGTGGATGCCGCCCAGTGTAACGGTTTACCTATGATTTTGTTGGCCGGAGTCGGATATGAGGCTGAAACTGTGGAACTGGCTAACCGGGAAATGAAAGATCAGTGGGGCGCAATGGGGTATCTAGTAGCGGGTTGGCAGATTCTGGATCAACAAAACCCATTTGATGCGGTCATTGAAGCCGAGGGAGAAGTGCATGAAATTCAAGCGACGGCCATTACGGTTGCTAATGCGGCTCCCATTACCTCGATTCTGGCCCAGGGAGCGGGAGAAGTGATTTACAACGATGGCCTGTTGGATGTGACGATCGCCGGAGCCGAAAACAAATTACAGGCTGTCACCACGATGTTGCGAATGCTGGGAGCCGCTCTGACGAAAGGCGGCGTGCAGCAGCAAAATGTCGTTCACGGTCGCGCCAGAAAAATCCGTATCACCACCAACCCACCCCAGAAAGTCGTTGTAGATGGGGAAGTCATTGGTGCAATACCGACCATCGACGTGGAGTGCATCCCTGGTGGATTAACGGTGTTTGCTCCTACGCCGGGTAATGCTCCTGTGGATGAGACGGCTGAGTAGTGCGCTCTATCAGTCAGTATTTTTTGTGGTGGAGTAATAGGCGATCGTTTTCTGCCAGAATCGGGCTGGTTCTCCATCCCAGAAGTAACGGCTGATATCATGGTAGGCATTCTGGGCAATGCTATCTCGCAGTTCCCTATCTTCTAACTCAAGTAAGCATCTTGCGGCCTCTTCAGGTGATTCTGCAACCATTGCAGTTTTGCCATGTTGCATACTGAAGTTAGCACCACGGGCCGTCTTACCAACTACAACAATGCCTGATGCCATCGGCTCTTGAGGCGGTAAAGCACAGCCTTCCACCTCCGCAGAAGCCAGGAAGACCTGGGGACGGCGAAATTGCTTGGCCAATTCATGAATAGACAATCCGTCAATTAATTCAAATCGCCAGTAGGTTCCTCCCAACTGCCGATACCATTCCTGGGTTGCAGCAATAAACTCAGGGCCTTTTCTGGGAAAGGCAAAAACTAAGCCAGGTTCTCGTTTTGATTGAGGGATGAAAGGAAACTCATCGCGATCGATAATGTTGGGAACAATTTCAACCTCTTTGTCAGGGTAAGTTGCATGACAAATCTCCTGCATATAAGGAGAATCTGTCCACAGAGCAATCCGGTCATCTTGATAATGAAAATTAGCATGGGTGTGAATCGGCACTTGCAGGTAAACAATTGCTTTGCCTGTTACCTCGTCTGCCAAATTGCTCACAAAATCAGGAACAATGCAGATATCATCAGGGCTGCGGTCTGTCCAGCGGATGTATGGTAAACCGGGCAGTCCCCATTCTCCATAAGTATCCCGTCCACTAATCGTTGCGACTACAGCCTCAGCCCCTTGACTACGGGCGACCTGGCAATGCCGCATAATATTGAGCGTTCCGCCAAATACTTCCCACACCCGTAAATATCGGTAGCGAAAAAATTGATCAACCATTTCAAAGCGAGAAAGTTCGCTGGCTACGCTGCGAAAAATTCGCCAGGATCTACTGGTATCCAGATCGGGAATCAGGAATACAAAACGCATGATTGTCTCCGTGACAGGTGAATGAATCAGGAGCTTTAGTTAAAGCCCTGGTAGTTTGTAATTAATTAAACCAAGTCCAGCTAGAGAACAGGAGTTTTCCCATAAGAGAAACTATGGTT